>CAYTIZ010000444.1:0-1501 GCA_964437885.1 uncultured Enterobacteriaceae bacterium | reverse complement strand
GGCCAAAAAGAACTAACGAAGAAAAAGGCCACCCGAAATGTCATGGCCTACGGCTACCTTCGAAAGTCATCAGTTACTACGGGTCGCGCATACATTCATCCCTGAATGAATGCGCTCAATTGTGCGTCCATGCACAATTGACCCTATAACTAATCACTTACTCAGCACGACAGAACGGGAATAAAAATCTTTAACGTTAAAACTAAACCGCGCCTGCACGTAAGTCACCGCACAGCGCCGCAATACTTTCTGGCGTCGGTTTAAGTGCCTTATTAGGTGATGTTAAAGTATGTATGTTATTTCTTTGATTTTGCATAGTTATAAACTGCTTTTTTTACTAGCTCAAACTCAGATACTCTCCAAAATGGTGCATGTGATTCTGGCTTAGTTTGTTTGTAACCGTCTTGATTTTTACTACATAGGTTGCACATGAATCCGTACATTTGTTTTTCTATGGATTTTCCAGACAAACAAATATCATATTGATCGTGAAATGGTGCAATCCATATTCTTCCATTGCAACCAGAAAAACTCATGTTTTCCTTAGTTATTTTTTGTTGATTAAATTTTATGTTACTTTTTTGATTTGAATTTATCTCTTCAGCCAACTGGGTGAGTTTCTTTTTTAGTGCATCTGTATGATTCATTTTATTTTCTCACCTAACAGTTGATTATACGGAATCCATGTTTACAGGTGCTATGCGAATTCCATATAGTATTGATAGGGTGGAAATATGGTATGAGTTTATGCAAGCGTCCATTCCTGTCCTATTAAACACAAGATATTATAAAGACTAGCGCACAGATATAGAGCCAGCGAGATCTTAAGGCTTTTTCTCCCCTTCTGGCTTGCCGAGTCGTTGTGTTATTTCATCGGTTGAGCAACAAGGATGTTGCGAAAGCGTATTGGCGACAGGGACGTCGCCTATGCGCGTACCGTTGAAATAACACAACGACTCTGGGACCCGTAGGGCAAGACATTTGGGGTGGCCTTTTTCTTGGTTAACTTCTTTTTGGCCACGCAAAAAGAAGTGGCTCGCCATCAGGCGAAAACAATACTAGATAAGAAAATATCTTGATTAAAAAAAATTATACTGCTTGTATGATTGCCTGCTCCGTAGCATTAGGTAGGTTTACTGGAACAAAGTATTCTTGCGGATATAAATAATCATCGCCTGATTCGTCAATTACTCGTAATTGGTCAATTTTTTCAGCATCGGGATCTGAGACAACTTGATAAAGCTTCCTCATTTCTAACGAAGCAGTGTAATCATCATTTTTTATACAAATAACAAATTGCTGATTCATAAATTTCAATCCAATAATCTCTTAATTTTATATTCTTTCTTACCAATCCCTGTCGCTTCATACCAGTGTAGCTCAGCAAAATGAACTTCGCCATTTTTAAGCTTAACATTAGCGTTTCCCTTGCATTTTCGCCATCTTCCCTTTCCATAAATCTTATTGAGTCGTGGCAGTTCTCGAATCGCACGTCCCGCAG
>CAYTIZ010000443.1:0-1506 GCA_964437885.1 uncultured Enterobacteriaceae bacterium | reverse complement strand
ACCTATATCTGCAAGACAACTAGAAGCTCTTGTAAGACTTACTGAAGCATCTGCGAGAATAAGACTAAGCAATGAGGCTACAAAGAAGGATGCTAAGAGAGCAACAGAGCTTTTGGAATATTGCCTCATACAAATTGGTATGGATAAAGAAACCGGAAAAATCTTTACAGGATAAAACCGTATTATTAGTCGATGACATTCTAGATGAAGGTATCACGCTTGCTACTATTATTGAATATTGTCACGAGGCTGGAGCAAATAAAGTGCTAACTGCTGTGCTTGTTGAAAAGGTTCTCGATAAAAATAAACCTATAAAAAACGCAGACTTTACCGGACTAACTGTTCCGAACAGATATGTATTTGGCTATGGAATGGACTATCATGAATATCATAGAAACTCTGCAGGCATCTACGCCCTAAAAGAATAAAAGATCAAAAATAATAAACATGTCTAAATTAGCAATCATTGGTGGTAGCGGTCTCACTGAATTAAATGGCCTTGAAATTATTAATGAGATTAATCCTGATACAGTATGGGGAAAACCTTCTGCAGCAATCACCGTAGGAAAATTTAATGATATTGAAATATTATTCTTACCGCGTCACGGCAACCCACATATCATTCCACCACATAAAATAAATTACCGTGCCAATATACAGGCATTAAAAGATGCTGGCGTAAGCGAGATTATTGCTGTCAATGCCGTTGGTGGGATTACTGAAGCAATGACACCTTGTCGTATCGTCATCCCCAATCAATTAATTGATTACACTCATAGCCGCATTGATACTTTCTATGAAAACAACCTAAAAGAAGTAACGCATATTGATTTTACCAACCCCTATTCTGAGCTATTACGACAACAATTAATTAATGCTGCAAAAGAAAGCAATATCGACATCACTCCAACAGGAATTTATGCCGTGACACAAGGCCCGCGACTGGAAACAGCAACAGAAATTACTCGACTGGAAAAAGATGGCTGTGACATCGTTGGCATGACCAGTATGCCTGAGGCCAGTCTTGCTAGAGAACTGGAAATTGAATATGCCTGCTGCTCTCTGGTCGTAAATTGGGCTGCGGGGAAAAGCGATGAAATCATTACCATGGAAATCATAGAAAATAATCTAAAAGAAGGACTCGGGAAAATTCACCAATTGATCTCTGCAGTATTAAGCAAGAGATAATGAATCAACTTTCAAGTAAGTACATTACTTGTCCTTACTGCGGTGAAAACATCGAATTAGTTATTGATTGCAGTATTCCCGAACAGGAATACATTGAAGATTGTGAAGTATGTTGTCGGCCAATTAATTTATCTGTTTATGTCAATGAAGATAAAGTGAATGTTTATCCTAAACACGAGAATGAATAGAGTTTTCGCTTTCAGCAATACCGGTCAGTTTATCAAATATCTATTTGCTGCCGCTTTTATACAGAAAGAAGACATTAACGAGGCTGTAGAAAAACCAGATTTAGGAACAGGATTTCACTGCCTTGATTAA
>CAYTIZ010000442.1:0-1514 GCA_964437885.1 uncultured Enterobacteriaceae bacterium | reverse complement strand
GGTTTATTGCTCTACCTATATTAGTGATGTGCTACAGTTTCGAATATGAGTGTGATACTAGAGTGGGAAAAGCTAAGTCCTCAAACAGAAGTATATAATCATCATTTAAATATGCTCTGTAAAGATTATTTTTCTATAGTCATATCTGTGATATATATAAGAATACAATAATATATGATGATGCATCATTCTTGAATTTATTTAGAATAATGAATATGAAAACCAACTCATGGAAGGTATTTGTTCCAGTATTCATTTTTACGACTATTGTCAGTTTGTCGTATCAACTTTATCCGATCTCAAATGGTGATGCTAATTTAGAATCTGAACAATTATCAGCTCAACATAAAAAGGCACGTTCGAACTATTTCCTGTTGCCATTACGCTTCGAGCAAAATAAGGGTCAAACAAGCAGTGAAGTCAGTTATCTTTCCCGTGGTGCGGGCTACACTTTATATCTAACACATAGTGAAGCGGTAATCACATTACAATCAGATGATGCTGATAGTAGTACGGTGATTCGCTCATCTCTTATTAACGCCAGAACCACAACTACTTTCAAAGGCCAGCATACTCTCCCGGGCAAGGTTAATTATCTTATTGGTCGGCAGGAAACAGATTGGATTACACAGATCCCAACCTATGCAGCGGTTATAGCCAAGGATGTTTATCCCGGTATTGATTTGCGTTACCACGGCGATCAACAGCAACTCGAATATGATTTTATCGTTGCACCGGGTATCAACACGGACGCGATCCAATTACATTTTGATGGCATAGACAGCTTGAGTCTCAATGATGTTGGTGATTTAGTCTTACACACGGAGCACGTTAATCTGCATCATAAAAAGCCGATTGTTTATCAAGACATCAATGACGAGCGTATCTTAATCGAAGGCGAGTACGATGTGCATGGATGCACAAGTGTTGCGGAAGCAGGATGCGCAGGAGCGACCGTAGGCTTCAAACTTGCTGCCTATAATCCGGAATATGAACTGATCATCGATCCGATCCTGGACTACTCTACCTACCTCGGTGGCAACAAACGTGATGAAGGTATTGCTGTGGCTGTGGATGATGATGGTAACGCCTACGTAATAGGTACAACTAAATCAAAAAACGACTTTCCGGTGGTGAATCCCATTCAAGCCATGCGCGATAAAAAAGAAGATGTTTTTATAAGCAAACTAAGCGTGGATGGGGCAACCTTACTTTATTCTACTTATCTCGGCGGTAAAAAAGATGATGTCGGTAAAGACATTACCGTCGATAGCGACGGCCATGCTTATATCACCGGTGACACCGATTCCAAAGACGACTTTCCTTTGGTCAACGCCTACCAAATTAACCACGGTGGTAAGACCGATGCCTTTATAGCCAAACTCAGTATTGATGGTAGTGCGTTAATATTTTCGAGTTACTTTGGTGGTGGTGATGATGACGAAGGCGAAGGTATTGCAGTCGATGAACAAGGTGACATCTACCTGACAGGAGAAACCGAATCAAAACAAAAC
>CAYTIZ010000441.1:0-1535 GCA_964437885.1 uncultured Enterobacteriaceae bacterium | reverse complement strand
ATTAACGACGATAGTGCGATCATATAAATCAGGACATGCATTCACTATATTAACGAATTCATCTTGTCCCCAAAGAATATGTTCATAAATATCATCTGTAACGATAAGAATTTCAGGGTGTTCAAGCAACACTTCAGCCAAAGCCGCTAGTTCATCTTTACTGTAGCTAACGCCAGTCGGGTTTGATGGGCTGTTAAAAACAACCATGCGGGTCTTTTCAGAAATTGCGCCATGTAACTGTTTAGGGCTTATCTTGAAATTATTATCTATCGTTGTTTTTAGAATAACGGGCTCAGCGCCTGCCAGTTTTGCCATATCGGGATAGGAGACCCAATAAGGTGCAGGGATGATAATTTCATCTCCTGGGTTGAGCGTTGCCTGAAAAAGATTATAAAGACTATGTTTAGCTCCGCAGGAGACCAGTATTTGATTACTGCCATATTCAAGCTTGTTTTCGCGTTTAAACTTATTAATAATCGCGTTTTTTAAATCGGCGATTCCATCAACTGCAGTGTATTTTGTCTGACCTTTTTTCAGGGCTTCAATTGCCGCTGCCTTTATATGTTCCGGTGTGTCAAAATCAGGTTCGCCTGCGCCAAGTCCAATAATATCTTTACCTTCTGCACGAAGTTCAGCGGCACGTGCCGTTACTGCGAGAGTCGGTGATGGCTTTATGCTTTGTGCACGGTGTGATAACGAAATATCCAACTATTGTCTCCTGATTTTTAAATGAGTTACAAAGGGCGTGTAATATACTCGAATCTGAGTGTGTAAAGAACAAGTAAAATGAAAGAATTTTCACTTATTTCCAACTATTCTCCTGCGGGTGATCAGCCATTGGCGATCAAAAGCCTGAATGAAGGGCTGGTTGATGGTTTAGCCTACCAGACTTTGCTAGGTGTTACTGGCTCTGGCAAGACCTTTACTATTGCCAATGTGATACAAGATCAACAAAGACCGACGTTGATTTTGGCACCTAATAAAACGCTGGCAGCACAGCTTTATGGTGAGATGCGTGAGTTTTTCCCACACAATGCCGTGGAATATTTCGTTTCTTATTATGATTATTTCCAGCCTGAAGCCTATGTTCCAACGACAGATACCTATATTGAGAAAGATGCCTCTATTAATGAGCATATCGAACAGATGCGTCTGTCAGCGACGAAAGCAATACTCGAACGGCAAGATACGGTTGTAGTCGCAACAGTTTCGGCAATTTATGGCTTGGGTGATCCGGATAGATACCTGAAGATGATTTTGCACCTTACTCGTGGTGATCTTATTGATCAGAGAACACTCTTACGTCGATTGACAGAACTCCAGTACAAACGAAACGACATTGAGCTTCATCGAGGGACATTTCGTGTCAGGGGAGAAGTCATTGATATCTTTCCGGCGGAATCTGAACGAGAGGCGATACGCGTCGAGTTATTTGATGAGGAAATTGAATCGATTAGCCAATTCGACCCTTTAACTGGAGAGGTGTTAGGTAAACTTCCTCGTGTCACTATTCATCCCAAGTCGCATTACGTCAC
>CAYTIZ010000440.1:0-1541 GCA_964437885.1 uncultured Enterobacteriaceae bacterium | reverse complement strand
AGTATTAGATAAACTGGCGCCTTTATATAAAGAAGCGGGTGTTGAAATTCGTGGCTGCCAAAAATCAGCTAAGTTAATCGACGACATTAAAATTGCGACAGAAGAAGATTACGGCACAGAATACCTTGCACCAATTATGTCATTAAAAATTGTTGCTGATGTTAATGAAGCCATGCAGCACATTACCAAATACAGCTCACAACATACGGACGCTATTGTTACCGAAAACTACACAAGCTCTCGTCGCTTTTTGCGAGAAGTGGATTCAAGTTCAGTTATGGTAAATGCATCAACGCGTTTTGCGGACGGTTTTGAATATGGTCTAGGAGCAGAGATTGGCATCAGCACTGATAAATTCCATGCTCGCGGTCCTGTTGGACTGGAAGGATTAACATCGAAAAAATATATTGTCCTCGGAGATGGACACATTAGAACTTGAACCTAGGAACCGCAATTGACCGGCACCATGACAAGTTATATATTCTAAACTAGTTACTTATCCAATTTCGGTTCTCACCTATTGAATAAATTTGCCTACGCATCTTATTGCACATTTTTTAGACTCATTTGCTTGACAGCAAAAGTCTCGCGTAGAATTACTATGCTCGGCTTTTTAGTCGGCGCAACTGAGCCTAAAAAACGCACACTAAAATGCGTCCAATTACAGTTTCTAGGTTAATCATGCACTTAATCGGAATTCTCGGCGGCACATTTGATCCAATTCATAATGGACACATCCGGCTTGCGCTTGAGGCACAGAAACAACTCAAGCTTGATCAAGTCAAATTAATACCGGTTAATACTCCTCCGCATCGAACTAAACCTGCTGCATCCTCATGCCACAGACGCAGTATGATAGAATTATCAATTCGGGATGAATCGAAGCTTTGTATTGATTGTCGTGAGCTAGAGAGTGAAAATATTTCCTACAGCATCAATACACTTAAGTCATTACGACAAGAATTTTCTGATGATGCCTTATGTTTAATTGTTGGTAGAGATGCCTTTAACAAAATTGATAGCTGGAAAGATTGGCAAGATCTATTAGACTACGCACATATTATCGTTGCTAATCGGCCTAATGAATCAATAAATAATATTTCACCTAAATTAAAAAGCTGGATAGAAAAACATCAAATTACAGATCACGCACAACTTAAAAAGTGTTTATCAGGAAATATAGTTTTTATTAACATCCCCATGCTGGATATTTCATCAAGCATGATTCGACAGTGTTACTCAGAACATAAAACAGTCACTCATTTACTGCCGACACTAACTCAAACTTATATAAAAGATAAGCAACTCTACCTGGACACCGCATGAATACAAAAGAACTCGTTGATATTACCCTCGCCGCCCTGGATGACGTTAAAGCAGTAGACGTCACAGTATTTGAAGTTAGCGAATTAACCAGCATATCTGACTACATGATTATCGCTAGCGGACGTTCAAAACGACAAGTCAATGCCTTAGCCGAGAAAGTGGTAGAAGTAGCAAAAGATAATGGCATCAAGCCTTTAGGCGTCGAAGGAAAAACA
>CAYTIZ010000439.1:0-1547 GCA_964437885.1 uncultured Enterobacteriaceae bacterium | reverse complement strand
CAGCAACCAAAAAGGCGCAAACCTTTTCAGCGGGTGGCAGGGTATTACCCTCAAGGCCTCAGAAATGCAACGGGGTTTGTTAGTAAAATTAGAGATGGACTGGTTTTCTTTTTGTAAAACACCACAAAACACCCCTAAAAAGAACCAACGGGACACAGTAATACCATATTAGCTGCTCAACTTACTCGACATAATGATACTATATGCACAAATATAATATGAAACAGTACTATTTAGACCTCCTCCAAACGCTACATGCTTGGGTGCTTAATCCACGAAATAAACTACACAGGCTGTTTTCTGAGATTCTGGTATTCGGCATCAAACAGGCTTGGGCATGTCTTTTTGGCGGATTACTTCTGACCCTAATTATCGCCAGCTCTTTATTTTATCCTGAACAGGCAATACTTTCCCGTTATGACTTTTTATTTATTGGTGCGATACTGATCCAAATAGGGCTTATTGCATTTAAACTTGAAACCTTCGCAGAATTAAAAGTTATCATAATCTTCCATATAATCGGAACGATAATGGAAATTTTCAAAACTGAAATGGGATCATGGACTTACCCCGAAGACAGTGTGATTCGCATCAATCAAGTCCCTCTGTTCAGCGGCTTCATGTATTCCGCAATTGGCAGTTATATCGCCCGAGCTTGGCGTGGTTTTGATTTTCGCTTTACTCACCACCCAACAACATGGCTGGTTTTATTATTATCTGCAGCCATATACATAAATTTCTTCAGCCACCATTTTATTGGCGATGCTCGCATTGCTCTATTTGCCATTACCGGAATGCTGTTTTTACGAACACAAATATATTTCAAAATTCTTGATCGATATAGGTCAATGCCACTTATTGCTGGCTTCGTACTGGTGGCAATGTTCATTTGGCTGGCCGAGAACATCAGCACTATGGCAAATATCTGGCTTTATCCATCGCAACAATCCGGCTGGGTACTAGTTCCGTTCAGCAAAATGGGATCATGGTTTTTATTGATGATCATTTCTTATGGACTCATCGCCAGTCTGCACAAAATCAAAAGCCTAAAAAACGAATGCTGATCTAATTAACCAATAACAGAAAATATTATTGATAGTCGATATTTGATATTGTTTTTCGATAAGAAGTGTCTATATTAGAACCTACAATGTCACTGTAACTACATAAACAAGAGAGAACCATGAAACAGTTTTTTATTACGATTGCCGGTGTAATGGTCGGATTTTTCCTTATTTCTATCATACCACTTATTATTTTAGTGGCTGTCATTACGTCCACCGCTAGCTCGGTATCACAAAAACCGAATCAAAGTCATAGCGCTTCGAAGGTTCTACGCTTGGATCTAAGACAGGCAATGACGGATCAACCTCAAAATAGTATTTTTCAGGACACAGCATCTTTGTTAGGCATAGTTGACAAACTAAACGCTGCCGAAACAGATGATAATGTAAAAGGTTTGTTTATTCGTGCAAACTCTTGGGGCATGGGTCCAGTTAAGGCCGAGCAAATCCGCTTGGCGATTAAAGACTTTCGTGATTCTGGCA
>CAYTIZ010000438.1:0-1567 GCA_964437885.1 uncultured Enterobacteriaceae bacterium | reverse complement strand
GGAGATGCCCCGTGGCGTATACTGAGTACAATGCGGGTTTGTAAGCACAAGCCGAATGCGCTTGTGCATAAAGGGGGACATTCATTGATTAGGGAATCGCTCAAACGGTTAACCGATATTCCTAATATTGGTAAGGCGATGGAGAGAGATTTAGTCTTGCTTGGTATAGAGCACCCTGCTGACTTGATTGGCAGAGATCCGTATCAGCTTTATGAAGAGCTTTGTCGCGTGACACAGAAGAAGCATGATCCATGTGTACTTGATATCTTTATCTCTGCGGTGAGGTATATGGAAGGTGGCCCGACTAAGAAATGGTGGGAGTTTACGGAAGAGAGGAAGCGGGGGCTTGGGGAGGGATGAAAAGCTAGTCGGTGTTAGATATAAGGCTTTTTAGTGACGGCATGGAACATGCCCAAAGCAGCTGCTGGCGTATTTGACCTGAATAGAATGAGTGACTATACTTTTAGCCACCGGTGACTAGGAGTATCTCCAGTCGCAATGCTGGTCACTACTTGCCTGCAAGCTATTTCTTCTGGCTGTCCTTTCGACTCTAGAAAGGGCAGTTGATTGAAGAATCCTCTCTAAATTTAAATAACATATATTCTTGTATCCATAGAAGATTAGTATAATCTTAGTTGCCGTACATTTGATTAAAATTAACTATTGTTGCTAATTTAATAGAGCACTATTGGGAAGTGAAGGTGTCGTGTGAATAACAGAAACTTTGAGCAAGCATTCAATGCCGTATTCCATAATAAAGAAGCATTTGATGATTTCTGTTCACTAGACATCAAGACTGAAATAGAAGAGTTTGTTGTTAATTCACGTACAGTATATCGGACTTCTGGAAAATTAAAGAAGTACCTTAGATTTATTGATAGGGTTATATTTAAATATTTAGATAAAAATAATCAAGTAGTTCATTCTTACATAAAGGAAAAGAGCGCATTAACTGCTGTTAAGGCTCATGCTTCTAGTAAATGCTTCTTCTTAACAGATGTAAGAAACTTTTTTACATCTATTAAGACACAAGATGTTTTGAATATATTAAAAAGGGATAAATTACGCATTCCCATTACTGACTTCGAAAACCATATAGAAACCGTTCTTAACTTTACGACATTCGGTGATTCAATCCCTGTTGGTTTTCCTACTTCCCCAAATATAAGCAATGCTTTTCTTTTGAATTTTGATGCTGAACTATATGAATACTGCCGTGCTAAGGACTTAATTTACACTAGATATTCTGATGACATTATTATTTCAGGGAAATCATTCGAATATTTTGAGAAACTTGAGAGCCACATTCAAAACCTATTACATGATTTCGCTTCTCAAGATCTATTTTTAAATACAAAAAAAACACGTGTAACTCATATTGGTAATAAAGTAAAAATTTTAGGCCTAGTTATTACGCCTGATGGCAGCGTAACAATAGATTCTAAATATAAGAATACACTTGAGAGTTTGATATATTTTTATATAAACGATAAATCAAAATATAACGACTTGCTCGAAAAAACACTGCATGGAAAAGAACGCTCATTGTTCGGTTTGTTGCACTATG
>CAYTIZ010000437.1:0-1574 GCA_964437885.1 uncultured Enterobacteriaceae bacterium | reverse complement strand
ATTCCCATTAGATCAAAAATTAAATCAAAGCGAGCTTGAATTTGTGCTACTAGATGCGGGGCAGGGTCTGGCCACTGTAATACAGACTAGAGAACATACCTTGGTTTATGATACAGGTGCCCAGTTTTCTGAACGTTTCAATATTGGTGATGCTGTTCTTAAACCCTATCTTAGGCACAAAGGGATCAAGCAAATATCAATATTATTAATTAGCCATGGAGATAACGATCATATTGGAGGAGCAACTGCAATTATTGAGAATTTTAAAATTGATGAAATACTAAGCAGTGTACCAGAGAAGATTGCCAGGCAATTTCCTGAGCAAAAATCAGAAAGTTGCTATGCGGGGCAAAAATGGAATTGGGATGGAGTCGATTTTGAAATACTTCATCCGCAAATGGGGAGTTTATTAACAGGTAATAATGCCTCGTGCGTACTTAAAGTTTCTTCTAAGCTGGGATCGGTGTTACTCACTGGGGATATCGAGAAAAAGGCTGAAAAAAGACTGATAGAGCGCTATAGCAATAGACTAGATGCCGATATTTTACTTGTTCCTCATCATGGTAGTAGAACTTCGTCAACAAAGGAGTTTATTTCTGCCGTTTCACCCGAATATGCGTTTATTCCGGTTGGATATAGAAATCGATTTGGTTTCCCGAAACAGGATATAATGACCAGATATGAGGTTCTTGGTGTAAAAACGTTTGTTAGCTATAAAACAGGGGAGTTGTCAGCAAGGTTTCGTGATAATGGTTTGCAAATTAATGAATTTCGAACAAAAAACCGACGTTTCTGGCATTATTAAGACTCTTAATAATTCGTAAAAATAACATTTCTGGAGTGATATTACGTGCTTGAACTAATCAAGGCCGGTGGTTTGCTTATGTGGCCTATTATATTGTGTTCTATTATAACGATGGCCATTGTTGCTGAACGATTCTGGTCTCTAAGACAAGTCAAAGTTGCCCCAGGTAATTTGGTCGCCAAAGTATGGCAATGGCAGAAAGTAGGACATCTGGATGCCAAGAGAATTCGAGATTTACGTGATAGTTCTCCGTTGGGAAAAATATTAGCTGCAGGATTGGTCCAGCGAAATCATTCTCGTGAAATCATGAAAGAGAGTATTGAAGAAGTGGGACGACATGTCGCACACGAACTTGAACGCTTTTTAAATGCACTCGGTACAATTGCCTCGATATCGCCATTGTTGGGTTTATTGGGAACAGTCATAGGTATGATTAAGGTATTTACGGTGATCACTTCTCAGGGAGTCGGTGATCCCAGTATTTTATCTGAAGGTATATCAGAAGCATTATTAACCACCGCTGCCGGTTTAACAGTAGCCATTCCAAGTTTAATGTTTCATCGTTATTTTCGTGGAAGAATTGACGGATTAATTGTTACGATGGAACAGGAATCATTGAAAATGGTTGAGGTAATGCACGGTCTTCGTGAAAACGAGAATGCAACAGGAGATTAATGGATGAATTTTCGACCAGATAGACGAGATGAAGTTGACCTCGATATTACGCCCTTGATCGATGTGGTGTTTTTGTTATTGATATTTTTTATGG
>CAYTIZ010000436.1:0-1618 GCA_964437885.1 uncultured Enterobacteriaceae bacterium | reverse complement strand
TGCATAGATGCAGGACGATTACAGAGATGTAATCGGTAGAGTCGAATCTGGAACAGAGACCGAGCAGTTGCCGAGCTCATGAATAATTTATATGGAATGGCATATTAATCGCGAAAAAAGTCATTTTCTAGACTACACATTGAACCGGAATAAAATAACATCTCCATCATTTACGATATATTCCTTTCCTTCTGAACGCCATTTTCCTGCTTCCTTAGCGCCTTGTTCTCCCTTGCATTCAATATAATCATTAAATCCGGTAACTTCTGCACGAATAAAACCGCGTTCAAAATCAGTATGAATAACAGCAGCAGCTTTTGGCGCAGTTGCACCTATTGAAATAGTCCATGCACGGGCTTCTTTCGGTCCCACAGTAAAATATGTTTGCAAACTAAGTAATTTATAACCAGCACGAATGATGCGGTGAAGTCCTGGCTCTTTCATACCTAGTGCTTCTAAAAATTCTTCTTTCTCATCCTCTTCTAATTGAGAAACCTCGGATTCAATAGCAGCACATACCGTAATCAACTGCGCATCTTCTTTATCAGCCAGTGCCTGTAATTTTTCTATCCACGGGTTTGAATTCAAACCATCTTCTTCAACATTGGCAACATACAAGGTCGGTTTTTGCGTGAGTAATTGTAAGTGTTTAATTGATTCCAGTTCGTCTTCGGATAATTCTATTGCACGTACTGGCAAACCTTGATCAAGATGCGCCATGATTGCTTCGAGTTGTTCCTGTTCTTGCTTCGCTGTTTTCTCACCACTGCGGCCTAATTTGACTGCTTTCTGTAAGGCCTTGCTTACCGTTTCCTGATCAGCAAGACAAAGTTCAGTATTAATCACTTCAATATCGGAAAGAGGATCGACTTTGCCTGCGACATGCACAACATTATCATCATCAAAACAACGCACGACCTGAGCAATGGCATGTGTTTCACGAATGTTGGCAAGAAACTTATTTCCCAGACCTTCACCTTTCGAAGCGCCTTCAACCAGTCCGGCGATATCAACAAATTCCATCGTCGTTGGCACG
The DNA here is from genome assembly GCA_964437885.1 of uncultured Enterobacteriaceae bacterium. Lineage (GTDB taxonomy): Bacteria > Pseudomonadota > Gammaproteobacteria > Eutrophobiales > Eutrophobiaceae > UBA7359. Next base: position 582 of record CAYTIZ010000436.1, on the reverse strand, counting down.
ACTCTCTGTGGATTTGCAATATCAGCTAATTTATCGAGTCGTGGATCAGGCATAGCAACAATACCCACGTGAGGGTCAATGGTGCAAAAAGGATAATTCGCAGCATCTACCGCTGAGTTGGTTAGCGCATTAAAAAGTGTTGATTTACCTACGTTTGGTAAACCAACTATGCCACATTTAAATCCCATAGAATGGAGTCCGTCTTATTAAGAAGCCGAATCAGCTTCTGGTTTGATTTTTTTATTCAGTTCTGTCATCAATTTATTAAGATTATCTTTAAAAAATTGATCGCTCTTTTCTAGCGCTAATGAAAAAGAATCTAGTATTTTACCTTCTTCATCAACACTGGCGCGACCTAGAACATAGGGAACCACTTTATCTTTGCTGCCCGGATGTCCTACACCAACTCTTAAACGCAAGAAATCTTTGTTGCCGGTACACTGAATAATATCGCGCAAACCATTGTGACCACCATGGCCGCCACCTTCTTTTAGTCGCGTTGTCCCGGGTGGCAAATCAATCTCATCATGCACCACCATCACTTGGTCCATTGGAATCTTGTAATAACTGCTTAAGGCTTGC
>CAYTIZ010000435.1:0-1652 GCA_964437885.1 uncultured Enterobacteriaceae bacterium | reverse complement strand
GTTCAAATTTTATGCTAACAAAACAAGGCGTTAGCTCATTTGTAAAGATTTGTAAAAAAAACAATCATATTCCGACGAAGTGAGGGTAATTATTGTTTATATATGATATATATTAGTAACTTAATAAGGTATAAAATCTATATAGGTTAATCTAATGCCTGCTATATAATGACTTACAAATATTGAAACCTTTATTCTTGAAAAGGAATTTATGAAAAAATCCAAAATACTATATGTTGATGATGACCAACGACTCTGTCGTCTGGTAAAACGCTATATTGAAAACAATGATTTTGACTTTGTCATGGCACACGATGCAAACCAGGCACATAAAACACTAATTGAAAACAATGATGTATCGCTTATCCTCCTTGATATTATGTTGCCAGACCGAGATGGTCTCACACTTGCGCAGGAAATACGTAATCAATCGTCAATACCCATTATCTTTCTCAGCGCAAAAGCGGAAATTGATGATAAAGTGAGCGGTCTGGAAGCCGGTGCTGACGACTACATAACGAAGCCGTTCGAAGAGAAAGAACTCATTGCCAGAATTCAAACTGTCTTAAGACGGACTCAAATGCAAGCTTCTTCCAACAGTGGAAAAACACACGCAAATTTTGAAGGCTGGAGTCTTAATCTTATCAACCAGCAATTACATTCGCCTAATGGTGAAAATGTAGAAATCACCAGCACCGAATATCGCCTGTTATCAACATTAATTAGCCGACCTAATGTCACCATACACCGCGAAGAAATACTTAATATTCTATCAGGACGTGAATGGTCACCGCTTGACCGGTCCGCAGACATGGCTATTTCGAAGCTACGAAAGAAGCTTACCTTATCCAAAAAAGATTCCGTACTGATACGCACTATTCGAAACAAAGGTTACCAGTTAATTGCTGAAGTCAATTACACCGACACTCACTAGAAATAGGTTTACTACTAAATAGAACATATCTCAAGTGAAGCACCGGTACGCTTTGCCGATATCACACGTTTTAACACCTCTGATCGATTGATAAACCCCGATGCCCTGGTAATAGAATAAGTCACTTCATAAACTTCAATACTGTCGCAATTGTCACTAAAACTCATATTGAGTTTTGCTTGTTGCATAACATGTATAAATTTATCATCAGTAACAGTGGTAACGGATGACAGTACAGCCGTGCCAAAATTATTATCGATGGTAAACGTCCACAGATATTCAATGATTAACTTAACATCGTCTGCCGTCATATTAAGTAAAGTAATACGCCCTTTATAGGTGTCATTCACACCATTACGATCCAGCACATTGGCTTTCAGAATACGTTGTAGAAAAATAAACTCCGGTGTCGCTGGGTCCATTCGTGTAAATTGTCGATAGAGAGTTGTTTCTGTTACATCTACCAGTTGTTTATAGGAAGTCTGCAACACGGCTGCCTGCTCCGACCAGCTCATCGCTTCAGCAGAATCATCGCTGGTTAATTCGAAAATAGGCTGCCCGCTTCTATTGGCAAGGGGTAATAGATCAATGTTCTTAACATGGCTAGTCACGTAATAGTCATCGCTTACAGACTGTTCCTGATAAAAACCTTCAGGCGTGCGCTTATCGAAGTACAGAGCAGCGGCAATAACCAGGTCTTCTGATTGATTAGCACTAA
>CAYTIZ010000434.1:0-1668 GCA_964437885.1 uncultured Enterobacteriaceae bacterium | reverse complement strand
ATTCCACCTACAGTATTAATACTAGGTGAAACGGGAACAGGTAAAGACGTTGTTGCAAGATTACTTCATGAAAGCAGCAGTCGAAATCAAAAACCCTTTGTCCATGTCGATTGTGCTTCTTTGCCAAAAGACTTGATTGAATCTGAATTATTCGGCCATGAAAAAGGGGCGTTTACTAATGCACATGTTGCTCGAACAGGTTTGATTGAAGCGGCTGAAGATGGAGTGCTTTTTCTTGATGAGATCGGAGAACTGCCGCTGGATTTACAATCAAAATTATTAGCAGTACTTGAAAGAAGAACTATAAGGCGAGTCGGGACAACACAAGAACGTTCTATCGCCGCGTGGATTATCGCGGCAACAAATAGAGATATTGAATCATTGACAGAGAGTGGTGAATTCCGATCAGATTTATATTATCGACTGAATGTCATGTCACTTTCCATGCCCGCTTTACGTGAACGTGGCAATGATATTTTATTATTAGCCAATCATTTTGCGACTCATACAGCAAGACGTTATGGCTTACAGTTTGATGATTTTTCAGATGAAGCAGGGGATATGTTGTTAGATTATTTCTGGCCAGGTAATGTTCGCGAGATGAAACACTTGTTAGAACGCGCCGTCTTGTTAAGTGGTGGCGGTATACTTGATGTGGACATATTAGGCCTGGATAAAAAGTCAGAATTCAAATCAGATGAAAGTGATATGAATGATGATTTAACTTTGGGTGAAGCAGAATTGCATTTAATCAAACAAGCACTTGAGCGAACTAATCGCAATGTATCGAAAGCAGCAAGAGAGTTGGGCATTACCCGGATGGCATTACGTTATCGCATTAAGAAATACGATTTATAATAGGGTGATTTTGAAAATAGTAATTTTTTCGTGAGAGCAAGGAAGCACCGCGCACAGAACCGGAATGTATAGTTAATACATGAGGATTCGAGCACGGAGCTAACGACACTATCGCGAAAAAAGTGCATTTTCAATATTACCCGTAAAGGAGAGATGATATGGCAAAAGTTAACATGACAACGGACATTGATGTCGCAGCAGATGAACTCTGGAGTTTAATCGGCGGTTTTAATGCCTTGCCTGATTGGCATCCAGCAGTAGAGAAAAGTGAATTACAGGAAGAGGGCAGCACACGCATATTAAGTCTTGCTGGTGGCGGTACCATTGTCGAGAAACTGGAAAAGCATGACGATAACGAACGAACCTATTCTTACACAATTACCGATAGTCCATTACCGGTGTCTAATTATAGAGCTGAAATAAAGGTAATCGACCAAGGTGAAGGCAAAGCAACAGTTGAATGGTCTAGCGAATTTAACGCGGAAGGTGCACCAGAGAACGAAGCCATTGATGCTATAACAGGAATATTTCAGGTGGGCCTGGATAACCTGAAAAAAACGTTTGGTGGTTGAGTAAAAAATATTTTCTATCGACCCCGAAGCAGACATTAATAGAAAGGAATGGCATGAAAAGGTATTCAGAGAAAATTAATATTCAACCCTATTGGTTTTCCACCCTAAAAGTACTATACGGATTCGGCGTTTAACGTGCTATACCGATTCCATATAACACACTGTTATGTGTCTACAACAACAATTGAATGAGGATGTATTGTGATAAAAATTTCCGTGAGCATTGATGTCTCAAACT
>CAYTIZ010000433.1:0-1677 GCA_964437885.1 uncultured Enterobacteriaceae bacterium | reverse complement strand
GCTTTGCACGATGTCACGAACGAAGGCTAATCGAGGCAAAGACGAACTAAAAGACGGAGTGTACACGTAGTACATGAGTATTTTTAGTTCGTTTTTACCAACAGTAGGCGCTTTAGGCGACAAAGAGTAGACGAGTGCAGTAATCGTGCAAAGCTCTCTACAAAGCTGAAATAATTTTTACCAGTGCATCAGTTAAGTGTTTTAAATCATCATCTTCAATAATATAAGGTGGCATTAAGTACACCAATTTACCAAAAGGACGGAGCCAGACACCAGCATCAATAAACTGCGGCACGATGCTTTTCATATCAACCGACTCATTTAATTCGACAACACCAATCGCACCCAATACTCGAACGTCGTTAACCTGTGATAATTCCTTACAAGGCTGCAAACCCTGCTCCAGCCCTTGTTGAATTCGGCTGATATTTTCTTGCCAGTTTGATTCGAGCAATAAATGTATGCTTGTTAGTGCTGCTGTACAGGCTAAGGGGTTAGCCATAAAAGTTGGACCATGCATGAAAACACCGGGATTACCGTTATCAATCGTTTGATGAATCTCATTGGTAGTTAATGTTGCCGCTAAAGAAAGATAACCACCTGTAAGGGCTTTGCCAATACACATAATATCGGCTGTGATATTCGCATGTTCACAAGCAAATAATTTTCCTGTTCGAGCAAACCCTGTGGCAATCTCATCCAGAATTAACAATACATTATGTTCATTACATAATTCTCGCGCTTGCTTTAAATAATCTGCTGAATAAAACCACATACCTCCCGCACCTTGCACTATCGGTTCCATTATTAATGCGGCGACATGTCCACTTTGTCCAATCAGTGCTTGTTTTAGTGGTGCAATATCCTCCTCGGAACAGACTTCTCCAAAACGACATTGCGGTTGATCAATAAAGACCTGCTTTGGAAGCACATCAGAGAACAAACTATGCATCCCCGCTTCCGGATCACACACCGACATCGCACCAAAGGTATCACCATGATAACCATGGCGCAGACTGATGAAACCCTGTCGATTTGGTTCGCCTTTCGCGTGCCAGTATTGAATCGCCATTTTCATAGCAACATCAACTGAAACTGAACCCGAATCAGAATAGAATACGGCATCCAATGCCTCGGGGGTGATGGCTAATAATTGTTTAGTGAGTTCTATCGCTGGCGTGTGTGTCAGACCACCAAACATAACATGCGCCATGTCCAGCAACTGTTGTTCCAAAGCCTTGTTTATTTCAGGCTGATTATATCCATGAATGACACTCCACCAGGATGACATCCCATCAATTAATTCGCGACCATCGGATAGTTTCAGACGCACACCATTAGCCGAATCAACATGGTAAACGGGACAATCTGATGATAAGGCACTGTAAGGGTGCCAAATCGAATCTCGGTCAATTTTTAACAAATGTTCTAAATTATGCATAGTTGTTTATAATAATACGTATTGGTTATTGTGACATGGCATTATCTTTCATATAAAATCCGCTTATTAATTTAAGGAATCTCTGAACAAGTCTGGGCGAATTAAATTGGGATTCAAAATTATTAAGGTCAAGGCGCGCAACGCACGTAATAGCAGGGCTATTGCGAAGTTTCGCAACGCAGAGATTGATGATTTTGGACCCAAGTTTATCATTCATGACTTGTTCAGAGGTTCCT
>CAYTIZ010000432.1:0-1686 GCA_964437885.1 uncultured Enterobacteriaceae bacterium | reverse complement strand
TCGATTTTTTTTCTTTTCAGGTGTGCTTACTCTTTTCGTTGTTTTAATTTCTTTCGTTTCTGCGATTTTTTTTTCTTCGCTTGGCGTGTCGACTTTTTCTACTATTGGGTTCGGACTTTCAATGTCTTCCACGGTTATTTTTTCAATAACGTCTTTTTTTACTGGTGAAGGCTCGGCTACTTTGGCTTCAGTTGTTGCTGATTCAGTTGGCTGCGGAGGTTCAGCTTCGGCAGGTTGTGGCATGGTTATGTCAGGCTTTGGATCCGGAAAGGGCGCCGGCATCGGTGCAGAAGGACTTACTTGCTCTTCAACATTTCCACCTCCCTCAAGGTTTGCTTGTGCCAGCATATCGGCTTCTTTTGGCGGAGCACTTTTTTGCTGAACTAAAACAATTTCCATTGTGTTGAAACGCGCGCGTGAACGATCTTCTTTAGCGAAAGTAATCCCCAGAATAAGGAGTGCATGGAACAATATGGCAAGACTTAAGGTCAGACCAAATCGATCCAGCGGGGTAATAATAGGTTTAATAGCTTCTACAGTTGCCACGTTTAACCATGTTTATCAGAGATTTGAGTGTAAGAATTCACAATTTATACTGCTTGTTTTCGTCTTTCTAAAGCGTCCATTAATTGTCCAGCTATATCAAGATTATACAGGCTATCCAATTCGCGAATACAGGTGGGACTAGTCACGTTTATTTCTGTTAAATAATCGCCGATAATATCCAGACCAACAAACAATAAGCCCATTTCACGACAACGCGGTCCAACTTGTTCGCATATCCATCGATCACGGTCGCTTAACTCAACCCCTTTTCCTGTGCCCCCTCTGGCCAGGTTGCCACGGACTTCACCTTCAGCAGGTATTCTTGCCAGTGCATAAGGTATAGCTTCACCGTCGATTAACAATATTCGTTTGTCTCCTGCAGAAATTGCCGGAATAAATTTTTGCGCCATGACATAAGCCGTGCCTTCTTTGGTCATAGTTTCCAGAATAACCTTGCAGTTAGGATCCGATTCATTAACTCGATAGATACTCTGTCCTGCCATGCCGTTCAGTGGTTTTATAATAGTGTCTTTATGTTGTTTTATAAAATCAGATAAAATATCCATATTACGACTAACCTGGGTAGGAGCGATGCAATTTGCAAAATGGCTAATGAAAAACTTTTCATTAGCATTTCTAAGCGCTGCCGGATTGTTTACAACCAGCGTTCCCAGTCGTTCTGCGTGTTCGAGTATGTAGGTTGAATAGATATACTCCAGATCGAAAGGAGGATCCTTGCGCATCAAAAGAATATCAAGGTTAGCGAGCTCTTCAGTTCGGCTTTTTGACAAGGTAAACCAATTATCAGGATTTTCGTCTACTTTCAGGCTCTGCATTTTTGCCATAGGGGTATCATCATTAATATAGATATCCTGCATTTCCATATAAACAAGTTCCCAGCCACGTTTTTGTGCAGCCAGAAGCATAGCAAATGAACTGTCTTTTTTTATGTTGATCCCACTAATGGGATCCATGAGTATTCCAAGCTTCATTAGATTTTCTTATGTTGAGCAGTATTTACTATAAATAATTCTCTGAATAATACCGAAAGTGTATGATAATAAACACCATATGCATCAATAACACATCTTTAAACACATAAATATACTGTGAAAATATTAAAAATAGCGACTCGAAAAA
>CAYTIZ010000431.1:902-1721 GCA_964437885.1 uncultured Enterobacteriaceae bacterium | reverse complement strand
TCATTAATGCCAAAATTGTTATGTTAAAACACAATGAAATTTGTAACTTAATTCCACACACGGGCGATATGTGCTTATTGGACACAGTGGAAAGCTGGGATGCAAAAAAAATTGTTTGTTTATCTAATACACACAAGAAAAAAAATCACCCGCTACGAAACAGTAAAGGGCTACCGATGTTGTCACTTATGGAATACGGCGCACAGGCTATGGCAGTACATGGCTGTTTGCTGGCAGACAAGGAAGGCTTAATCATGAAAGAAGGATACTTAGCCGCACTGCGTGATATACAAATTACAAGTGGATGGCTATCTGACATTAAAAGTGAATTAAAGGTTAGTGCTGAACGTATCTACGCTGAGAAAGGAAATATGATTTATACCATGAATGTTTATGCCCGCGGTAAGAAATTGATCAGTGGAAGGGCAACTGTCATTTCCAGGTTCATCAACAGAGAGACCATCTCATGAAGCGAGCATTAGTAACTGGCAGTAGTGGTGATTTAGGTGGTGCTATTTGTTTAGCTTTGGCTGCAGCTGGCAACCATGTTTATGTTCATGCCAATAGCAATTTAAATCGCGCAAATGAAATTGTAAATTTAATCCAACAGCAAGGTGGCCAGGCCGAAACGATTAATTTTAATATCTGTAACCATGTAGAAACTAAATCCGCGCTGGAGAACATATTAAAGGAAGGGCCGATACAAGTTCTCGTGAATAATGCGGGGATACACAAAGATGCGGTTATGGCAGGCATGACGCCAGATCAATGGTCTGATGTTATCGATGTAAACCTAAATGGATTTTATAATGTTACGCA
>CAYTIZ010000431.1:0-892 GCA_964437885.1 uncultured Enterobacteriaceae bacterium | reverse complement strand
GGCTTGTATTCGGCCAATGACTAAGGCACGTAAGGGGCGTATTATTAATATCGCCTCTATAGCAGGCGTTATCGGAAATCGAGGGCAGGCAAATTATGCTGCTGCTAAGGCAGGTTTAATTGCTGCAACAAAATCAATTTCTTTAGAGATGTCGTCACGTGGAATAACAGCCAATGCTGTTGCGCCAGGAATAATTCAGGGTTCTATGTCTGAAAATACATTTGATAAAGAAGCTATAAAAAAAATGGTACCCATGCAACGTGCTGGCACACCTGAGGAAGTCGCTTCGCTTGTCGCATTTTTGGCATCAGATGAAGCCGGTTATATTACTGGGCAAGTTATTGGTATTAATGGCGGAATGCCTGGCTAAATGACATTGTTAAGCTACTTAAGCACCGCTCAACGAGAATACTGACTCTCAATTATTGTATACGCGCTAGCATTCGACGGTCACGTGTTATTATTGCAAAATATTTTCCAGTGAGATACCAGTGCAGGAAAAAGGCCTCTGCTAACAGGCTAATCATCTTTTGCATGCTGATTTTAAAACCATCTTCTGCGCCACATCGTTTCACAATAAAACCGAACCCCTGCGCCATAATGCAGGCACGAGCAAGATGATAGCGGTTGGTGATTAGCGTAATACGTTTCTTCGTAATACAAGCATTAACCTTTAATTGTTTCATATTATCAAGTGTATCTTTCGATAGCTCCTCGATAACTATGTTATTCACCTTTATATTATTATCCTCAAGATATAACTTCCCAGCTGCTGATTCACTTATTGCTGACTCGCCGGTAATGCCGCCTAATATGTATATATTTGCATTAGTCCTATAGCTAACAATTTTTAACGCCCGATTAAGTCGCAAACGATAATCTTTGTCTGGTT
>CAYTIZ010000430.1:0-1744 GCA_964437885.1 uncultured Enterobacteriaceae bacterium | reverse complement strand
ATACTCAAGATTCTAAGACGCTAAGCAACTTCTCTTCCCGCTCTTTCTTCCTTCCAAACTGGGGATTCGGTATCATGCCGGGCCTTCGCACAAAGTCCGCGAAGGCTGATCCGGTCGGGGCGTGGCGCAGCCTGGTAGCGCACCTGCATGGGGTGCAGGGGGTCGGAGGTTCAAATCCTCTCGCCCCGACCACTATAAAAATCATAAATATTTCAATTCATTTTAAATCAATGACAAAAATTTTCTTATCTACAATAATTATCTTCACATTCTTTCAAATTTCGGCATGTACTAAAGAAACTGATCCGAAAGAAGCGTTTGATAATGGTGATTATGAAACTGCAATTAATTTATGGTTACCATTAGCACAAAATGGTGACACTGATGCGCAGAATTATCTTGGTATTATTTATTATTTAGGCTTGGGTGTTACAAGAGACTATAAACAAACGCTTAAGTGGTATGAACGCGCTGCCAAGGGTGGACATGCTGATGCGCAGAGAAATTATGGCGATATGATTAATTTTGGACGAGGGATTCAAAAAGATAATTATCAGGCGTATAAATGGTATTTTGCGGCATTTCAGCAAGGAAATAAAAAAGCAGAACGACAGATTGAAGCGATAGCTGCGTCAGGTAATTTAACGCCTAACCAACAGATGCATGCAAAAATTGAAGCAAATGAATTTATTCTGGATGAAACAAAACGTTTCATGAGTCACGATACTTATATCGATAAAAAATAATATTATTATGTGTGGAATTGTAGGTGCAGTTGCCCAACGTGATGTTTCTCCCATTTTGCTGGAAGGGCTGAAGCGACTTGAGTATCGGGGTTATGATTCCGCGGGACTAGCCGTAATTAGTCATGATAAGCAAATACAAAGGATTCGCGTACAGGGAAAAGTAAACGAACTTAAGCAAGAACATCAGACTTCACCATTAAAAGGTGGAACGGGTATCGCACACACTCGATGGGCGACGCATGGCAAGCCTAATCTTAATAATGCACATCCGCATATATGTCGAGACCAGGTTGCTCTTGTGCATAACGGCATCATAGAAAACCATGAACAACTTCGTACACAGCAAATTGCATCTGGCTTTGAATTTAGTTCGGAAACGGATACTGAGGTTGTGGTTAATGCTGTCTATGAAGCTTTGCAGTCTACACCTGATCTTCTACAAGCAGTATTCACAACTATCAAACAACTGGAAGGAGCTTATGCACTAGGCGTTATAAATAATAAAGATCCGGAAAGGTTGGTTGCAGCAAGAAAAGGCAGCCCTTTGGTTATCGGTGTTGGCATTGGTGAATATTTTATTGCTTCAGATGTCTTTGCGTTATTACCGGTAACACAAAAGTTTATTTTTCTGGAAGACGGTGATGTTGCTGATATCAAACGTGACGAGTTGGTTATATATGACTTAAATCAAAACGTTGTTGAACGAGCTATTAGCGTTTCAGAATTAAGTGCTGATGTTGCTGATAAATCTGGCTATCGACACTATATGTTGAAAGAAATTTTTTCCCAACCAAATGCCATAGCAGAATCATTAGAAAATCGTATAAAGGATGGTCGGATTATTACAAACGAATTTGGCCAGAATGCGGAATCAATATTTCAACAGGTAAAAGCTGTCAAAATTGCCGCTTGTGGTACCAGTTACCATGCTGGTTTGATTGCAGCCCATTGGTTAGAAGAATTTTCCCAAATACCGTGTCAGGTAGAAATAGCGATTG
>CAYTIZ010000429.1:0-1758 GCA_964437885.1 uncultured Enterobacteriaceae bacterium | reverse complement strand
ACTGCAAAACGCCTTTCAGTATCCGAGTCAAATTTTTGTAACGAGTACAAACATTTTGAAAACTCACCGAAAAGCATCCGTTTTATTTTGCTTCTATCTGCAATATTATCTCTATAGTTATAAACAGATTGTCCGGCCACTGCTGTATAGGCGCATTTTTTGAGTGGCGTAAATCCGCCATGCACTTCTACCTCATATTCAGAAATATCTTCCCAGAAATGCTCCGCCATTTGTGCGTGGATTGCCTTAGCAATAAGACCGCGATTCGTATCTAATACATTGATAACTTCATCTTCAGAACTTAAATAACTCTCAAAATGCCTGACAGTCTGGTTTGCCAAATCGTAAATTAGATCCGCATCTTCATCATAAGAAATATCATCAAAATCTATCAATGCCTGAATAATGTAATTTTCAGGTCGTGATTCTGTAAGCCCAACTTGCGCAGTCAACGTCGTCTGCTCGTTAGTGTGTAAATTCTGAATAACAATATCCCGATCAGAGGGCTGGAGATTTAACTGAGACACATCCAGTGTAAATGGCTTATAACCATAACGAATTTCACCCTTTGGAATAACAACGACCTTAGGGATATCTATTGTTTCTTGTTTGATTAGCTCCGATGTTTTTGCAACAACCGTAGCCAAATCAATCCCCTCTTCCGATTCAAGCAAAGATTGCTGTTCTCCAGTCAGTTTTTCTTTGACTGCTTCAATAATCGTTTTTTGTATTTCCTTATCAAGTAATGAACCTGTAGTGGCGAGAATTTCCGGCTTGTCTTTAAAACTATTGATGACTTCAAGTGTGACTTCAACGACTCTTTTTTCATTCTCGCCATTAAAGATTAATCTTACTTCTTGAGGTGCAGAATAAGTCGTACCATTACTTCCCGTAGGCACTACACCTCGAATAATGGATTCCAGATTTGAACCAACTTCGACACTCTCCACACGAGCATCATCTTCAGGCGCATCGAGAATAAGTTCTTTCAAGCGTAAGGGATTGTCGGGGTTATTGGCTTCATCCACTATTTCCTGAAAACGATCATGCGCAATAATGCTTAACCTATCCACAGACTCAACACCGGTACGCTTGCCGTAGGGCAATCTCAATCCACGACCAATAGATTGTTCAATCAGCGTTCGAGCATTAGCCGCTCTTAACGGAACTATCGTATAAAGATTGGTCACATCCCAGCCTTCTTTCAACATATTGACATGAACAACAACTTCCGTTGGTTCATCAACACTTTCCACAGCTAAAAGACGCTGCACCATCTCTTCTTCAGCGGCGCCAGTTCTACTGCTATCCACCTGAATAATTTTTCCTTTATAACGACCATCATAAAAATTATCCGATTCCATGAGCGACAAGAGTTCTGCTGCATGAGTGGTATCACGCGCAATAACCAACATGAAAGGCTTAACCAAGGGTAAATCATTCTGTTTTGCATAAGTCATTAATTCAACTTTCGTCTGCTCATGCAGACGAATACCATCCATCAATTTAATACGCTCTAATTCTTCTTGTCTATATTGGCTAGCATCAAAGTTACGTTGTGTAACGACAGCCGGTTCTTTAACAAAACCATCATCCATAGCACGGGCAAGAGGATAGTCAACTACGACATTCTTAAAAGGAATTTGTTGATTCACCCTGCCGGTTTCGATAAACGGCGTCGCCGTCAACTCCAAACCAAGAATAGGCTTAAGCTCATTAATTGCTTTCATGCCAGCGTTAGCGAGATAGCGATGAGAC
>CAYTIZ010000428.1:0-1765 GCA_964437885.1 uncultured Enterobacteriaceae bacterium | reverse complement strand
TGCCCATGGTCCAGCAAGACAAAAAACAGTCGTGGAAATAGAAGTCGATGCCTCGCCTGATAAGGTCTGGGGAATTGTTAATGAATTTTGTTCAATTGCAGACTGGAATCCAATGGTGACAAGTTGTACTGCGACCCAAGGTTCAGAAATCGGGTCAATCCGCACAATTGAATTTGATAATGGCGAAAAAATCACTGAAAAATTATTCAAGCTTGATGCGGGGGAAAAGAAAATACTGTACGCAATGGAACAACTGGAAAAAGGACGCATCATAAAAGATCTTCCGATTGCCACACTTAGCACAACTATCACCGTTACTGATAATGGCGGGAAATCAACAGTAAAAATGAAAGGTGCTTTCTACCGCGCTTTCCCTGGTCCAACGCCTCCAGAAGATAAAACCGATGCGGCTTGTATTGAAGCAGTAAACAAAATTTACAAATCTGGATTAGACAATATTAAAACCCTCGCGGAAAAATAATTAATTTAGCGAGGTATTAATCCAACACTCATATATCTTTTACGATGAGTGCCATAAAGATATTTTTTTCTTTTCTAGCCTTAAGCTGGGCTTGTACTCTACAAGCCCAGCCTTATGCCTACATTACCAATCAGGGCGATAATTCTGTATCAGTCATCGATACAGAAATAAACAAGGTTATTAAAACAATCGCCGTTGGAAATCAACCTGCAGGTGTTGTCGTCAGTAATAATAGCCAACGTGTATACATCAGTAATCCAGAAAGCCACGATGTTTCGGTAATCGACACAGAAACACTTTCTGTAATTAAAACAATAAAAGTGGGTGGAGGACCTTTAGCTATTGCAATTAGCCCAGATGATAAATTTGTTTATGTTGCAGACTGGTATGAAGACAGCGTCTATATAATTGACGTCGATTCTTTTACTGTAAAAACAAAAGTAGACGTCGGTGACTCCCCTTCTGGTCTTGCCGTTGATCCAAATGGATTGTTTTTGTACGTCGCTAATCGTGATGAAAATACGATTATGATTATCAATCTGATTGATAATATTATTGTTAATACAATAAAAGTTGGCAAAGCACCTTTTGGTTTAACACTAGATTCGGACAGAAATGAATTGTACAGCGCCAACGTGCAATCTGGTGATGTTAGTGTTATCGATTTGAACAAACAGAAAACTATCAAGAACATCAAAGTCGGTGACTTCCCCTACGCAGTAGCAATAGACAACAAATACAATCGACTATTCGTCACCAATCAACGTTCAAATTCCGTCTCAGTAATTGATCGAGAAAGGATGGAAACCATTAACGAAATCGAAGTCGGCGAATATCCTGAAGGTATTAACCTGCATCCAGATAAAACCCGACTCTATGTCGCCAATTGGTTTGATAATATTGTTTCTGTGATTGATATCAATACATTAAAAATCATTGATGAAATTGAAACAGAAGATGGCTGCCGTGCTTATGGCAAATTTATTTCTGGTCATTAAATCTGCATGATTCATTTGTTTTATTCTTTGGTAATTACGATAATCAATTAAATCAATGATCTATAATTAAAAAAATACGAACCAGATAACATAGCCATGGCCGCTTATTTTTTAACCTTTGAAGATAAGAACGATAACGTATTGAATCATATTAATAATAAATGGAATATTTCTATTATATGAAAATGAAAACACAGGCCGATAACTACGGCCATGGCCGTAAAATAAACTGTTGAACAAATCAGCTAACGCTGAGGTACCGTTAAAGTTAAATACAAGGAATGTA
>CAYTIZ010000427.1:0-1767 GCA_964437885.1 uncultured Enterobacteriaceae bacterium | reverse complement strand
ATTTTGAACAAGCTTGGGAAAAAGATAACGGTAAACCGGAACGTATAGTCTCGGCACTGGATATTATGATTGAAGGTCCGATTGGTGCGGCTTCTTATAATAATGAATTTGGTCGCCCTGCTCTGTGTGGTTATTTTCGAACTTATGAACAACGTCAATCTGATTACGTTATTCGTGGTTACCATAAACCGATCATGCTTGCCGGTGGCTACGGCATGATTCGCGATGAACATGTGCAAAAACTGGACATCCCCGCAGGTGCTAAATTAGTTGTCTTAGGCGGTCCAGCTATGTTGATTGGTTTAGGTGGTGGTGCCGCTTCTTCCATGTCGTCCGGTAGCAGTGATGCGTCTTTAGATTTTGCTTCGGTTCAACGTGATAATGCAGAAATGGAGCGCCGCTGTCAGGAAGTGGTTGATCGATGTTGGTCACTGGCTGAAAACAATCCCATATTAAGTATTCATGATGTTGGCGCGGGTGGTCTTTCCAATGCCATGCCTGAACTGGTGAGCGCCAGTGATCGTGGTGCTCAACTTGAATTACGTAAGATACCAAATGATGAACCAGGTATGTCACCTATGGGAGTTTGGTGTAATGAATCTCAAGAACGTTATGTACTTGCGATTAATCCAGAACATATTGAAAAATTTATTAGCCTCTGCCAAAGAGAACGCGCACCTTATGCTGTTCTTGGTGAAGCAAGTGAAGTTGAACAATTAATTTTAAATGATACACACTTTAATAATAAGGCAATAGATATTCCCATGTCGGTCTTACTGGGAAAGATGCCAGCTATTAAACGTGATGTAGTCAGTAAAATAAGTCAACCGACAGATTTCGATACATCGTCATTAGATTTAGAAGAAACAATAGATCGAATTCTGCACTTACCTACTGTAGCTAGTAAAAGTTTTTTAATCACTATAGGTGATCGTTCTATTTCGGGTTTAGTCGTTCGAGATCAAATGGTCGGGCCCTGGCAAGTGCCAGTTGCTGATTGTGCTGTTACCAGCTCGTCTTATTATGATTATATTGGTGAAGCAATGGCACTAGGCGAACGTACACCGATCGCAATAAATAATGCACCCGCCTCTGGTCGTATGGCTATTGCTGAAGCAATCATGAATATATCGGCAGCACGTATTCTTAAACTGGGTGATATTGCATTGTCAGCAAACTGGATGGCTGCCTGCGGTGAACCGGATCAGGATGCAAAATTATATGCCACTGTCTCTGCCGTAAGTCAGTTGTGTAAAGAATTAGGTATTGCGATTCCAGTTGGTAAAGATTCCTTATCGATGAATACCGTTTGGTCGGACAATGAAAACGAAAAGAAAGTCACCTCACCTTTATCGTTAAACATCACTGCTTTTGCACGCGTTGCTGATGTGCGACTATCGTTAACACCACAGTTGATTCAAAATAGTGATTCAATTCTGTTATATATCGATTTGGCTAATGGCAAAGAACGTCTGGGTGGTTCTGCCCTGTGTCAGATTTACGATCAAGTGGGTAATGAAACACCGGATTTAGATAACAGCAATATCTTAATTGGCTTCTTTCAATCGCTGCAAATCCTGAATGAATCTGATTTGATACTTGCCTACCATGATCGTTCTGATGGTGGTTTATTTGTTACTTTATCTGAAATGGCTTTCGCCGGGCATACGGGCATAGATATCAAACTTGAGTGTTCTGATGATTTAATTACAAATTTATTTAATGAAGAACTAGGTGCTGTTATTCAAATCAAGAAAGAACATGAAC
>CAYTIZ010000426.1:1305-1784 GCA_964437885.1 uncultured Enterobacteriaceae bacterium | reverse complement strand
GTAGTTCAGCGTTAACCGAGGTGCCTACATCCAGCGCACGCATACGTGCCTTATTCAAAAACGAATCATCAATAGTAATGGTAAGATTGCTCATATTTTAACTCCTGTGCTACACAGTATCAGTGTAGCACAGGAATATTTGACCGCAAGCTATATTCAGTAAAAAAGCTATCTTCTTCCGATGCAATAATAATCAAAACCTAACGATTTCATTCCATCGGGCTCGTATACATTACGAAGATCAACAAATACAGGTTGCTTTAGTTTATCTTTAACGACATCCATATCCAGATTTCGATACATATTCCATTCTGTCATTAATACCACGGCATCAGCATTATCTAACGTAGCGTAGATATCATCGAAATACTGAACTTCAGCAGGCAATAATGTTTTTGCTTCATCGATGCCTTGAGGATCATGTGCATGAATTTGACACCCGTTCTCAATCAATTTCGGTAGTATAGCGAGTGACGGTG
>CAYTIZ010000426.1:0-1295 GCA_964437885.1 uncultured Enterobacteriaceae bacterium | reverse complement strand
CATCTGTTTCAGGTTTAAAGGTCAAACCTAGAACAGCTATGATTTTACCGCTTTCATTCCCACCCAGTGCACTGCGAATTTTTTTTATCATTCTCGCTTTCTGCGCTTCATTAACTTCAATGACCGCTTCTACAATGCGACTAGATACACCATGTTCCTGAGCGGTACGTGCAAGTGCCTGCGTATCTTTAGGAAAACAGGAACCACCATATCCAGGTCCAGGATGTAAAAATTTTCGCCCGATGCGACCGTCCAAACCCATACCTTTTGCAACAGCATGGACATCTGCGCCAACTTCTTCACAAAGAACAGACATTTCATTAATAAAACTTATTTTTGTTGCTAAAAATGCATTCGACGCATATTTAATCAATTCTGCGCTCTCGAGATCGGTTGAAAATATGGGTGCCTCAATTAAATTAATAGGGCGATAAAGTTCTCTTAATACTTTCTCTGCACGATCATTTTCTACTCCGATAATTACTCGATCTGGACGCATAAAATCTGTGATTGCTGCGCCCTCTCGAAGAAACTCAGGATTTGAGGCAACATCAAAATCAGCTTCTGGATTTGCTTCGGCAATAATGCGTTTAACGTTTCTTGCCGTACCAACGGGCACAGTCGATTTATCAACAATCACCGTATAATTTTTTAGAAAAGGTGCAATATCCTGTACCGCTTGATAAACATAACTTAAATCAGCATGCCCATCTCCCCGTCTTGTTGGTGTACCTACCGCGACAAAAACAAGATCAGAATCAGAAATACAGTCACTCAAATCATCTGTGAAAGAAAGTCGTCCCTGCGCAATATTTTTTTTAAGCAACTCATCAAGGCCCGGTTCATATATTGGAATAATACCTTCCAATAATTTTTGTACTTTAGTTTTGTCGATATCAAAACAGGTGACGTTGGCACCAAACTCGGCAAAACAAGTACCCGAAACAAGTCCTACGTAACCACAACCCAACATTGTGACTTTCATTTACTTTCCTCAATTAAAAACATACGTTTATAAACGAAAGAGATTAATGTACTCAGGCTTATTCTTTCTATCAAGAACACTTTTAATATCATAAACAACACCATCTTTGGATGACAACAAGTCAGAAATAAGTCCCCAGTTTTGCACTATAAAATCATCATGAGGAACAGCAAGAATAATTGCATCAGCCTTTTCTAAATTATCAAACTCAACTAAGTCAATCTGATATTCATCTTTAACATCGATACTATCAGCGCAAGGATCATAAACCTGAATTGTTACAGGATAATCACCAAGTTCACTTATAATA
>CAYTIZ010000425.1:0-1787 GCA_964437885.1 uncultured Enterobacteriaceae bacterium | reverse complement strand
ATATACGCCGCTTAATCCATTACCTAACACAGCAACTGTTGAACAATTCACCTTTAACGCACCAAGGTGGCTATGATAATCAATACCTAAAGCAAGCCCACTACAGATAGTTAAACCTGATTTCGATAATTCCGCAGCAAAGTCTTCAGCTAATCTCTTCCCACCCATCGTAGGATTTCGACTTCCAACAACGGCAAAATGTATATATCCCAACGCTTCACGCTGACCAATAGCAAACAAAACAGGTGGCGCAGAGTGAATCGATTTTAGTAACTCAGGATAATCATCATCGTCAATTGTGATTAAATGATGTCGCGGTTTATTTAACCAATCCAGAATTTTATTTATTTGCTCATCATCTGGATTAAGCAACGACCTTATTGAAGTTTCTTTTAATCCAAAACTACCCAGTTTTTTAGAATCAGACGCAAAGATACTCTGAGGATTTTTAAATTCGAGTAATAATTTATTACAGGTGCTGGGGCCAATTCCTTTGGCTAAAGTAAGCGACAACCAGTTTTTATAATTTTGCGTAACATCCATATCCATATGAACACCTTATGTAATACCTATCTCATAATCATACTGTGAAAATAAGAATCGATATTATTGCTTCCTTGCAATAAAACAGCTTTGGTAAACCGTTTATTCTATAAGCTTCTTACTGTATCAAACACATGCACTGGCCCTTGTGTTTCCATGACCAAAGCATAACTCACTTTATTAAATGTTCTAAAGACCATAACAACACCGACATATTCTTCTGGTAAGGTCACATCTTCGACTTTATCTTGTTTGTTGGTGATATAGTCAAAAGTAAATGCATCAACGATTTCACCGAAAGCATCTGATATTTTACCAACCGTTCCGCTAAGATCTTCGCTACGCTCCGGTTTTTCCTCTTCAGGTTCTTTAATATTTGGTCCTATCTTGTCCTGTACAACATAACCACTTTGATAAACGCCTAATACATTTCCAGCTTCAATACCCTGTTCTTCTCCAATGCTAAGAACAACAACTTGGTATTGTCCAATTTGTGAAACACCATCGACAACTGAAAGAATATTACCTTCTACTTTGCTAGCAGTTGAGCTGGGGAAAAATTCCGTACTAATATCTTCATCGGATTGAGGAATTAATCTATCTCCTACTAATACTTCTCGATCAACTACGGTAACTATTGCAGAAGCCGGATCACCTTTCTTTTGCAATGTTGCATCACCAACATAAATGGCTTCGTACCCCAACACTTCCCCTTCCTCATCTCCATCTTTTTTTGGTTTTATATAGGCTGAGCCTTTACGGTAGATAGAGTATTGAGCTGTGTCAGAATCTTCTGAAATACCGCGGATGTATATTGTATTTCCTGTTGTCGCAATCAAATGTTCATCGTAACTTGAAACTACGTATGGCCATTGATCTATTTCATCTTCATCAAGAACAATAGGACGTTTTAAAAATTGTTGGATAGCATCCAGAGGAATTGTCGGAATAGCTTCAGTATTATCCGAACTACGAATTTCAGGTGAAAGTTTAACGTTTCGTCCCGAAACAACTTGACCTGTTCCTCGGTTAACATTCAAGGTTGGTTGTCCATCTTGATAAGTCAGAGAAACAACATCTCCCGGATAAATCAAATGTGGGTTTTGAATCTGTGGATTAACACCCCAAATCTCAGACCAGCGCCATGGCTGCTGAAGAAAACGGGCTGAAATATCCCAAAGAGTATCGCCTTTGACAACCGTATATGTTTCCGGATGTTCTGGATTAATCATCAATTCATCCGC
>CAYTIZ010000424.1:0-1788 GCA_964437885.1 uncultured Enterobacteriaceae bacterium | reverse complement strand
TCTTTGCGTTATTCGCGGACAAGATTTTTTCTTTTAAAAGTCCGCTCATGGCCGTTTTCAGAAGTTAATCCAGATGTTCCATCCGAATCCGAACTACCCCGCCCTTAATAGAAGTTAAAGCCTCAACTGCGGCAATAGCCTGGTTAACATTCGATTCCACACACTTCTGTGTCAGCATTATCAAATGCACACTGCTTTCACCTGTAGCCGGTTCTTTTTGGAGAACGGCTTCAATACTAATACTGTTCTTAGCAAAGGTATCTAAAACCTCAGCCAGCACACCAGGTTGATCATTGGCTTCCATACGCAAGTAATAAGCGGTTTCAACATCTTCCATTGCTAGCACGGGAATCTCACGCATAGCGTTGGCCTGAAAACCTAGTAGCGGGACCTTATGATGCAGTGGCGCATCAATGGTTCTAACGGTATCGATGATATCCGCTATCACAGCCGAAGCGGTCGGTTCAGCACCGGCACCGGCACCGTAATAAAGTGTCGGGCCAACTGCATCACCTTGAACCAGGACCGCGTTCATCACGCCATCAACATTTGCAATTAAACGTTTTTCAGGAATTAACGTTGGATGAACACGCAACTCGATACCTTTATCTGTTTTACGCGTGATACCTAAATGCTTAATACGGTAACCCAGTTCTTCAGCGTAATTCACATCTTCTGTGGTGATTTGACTGATGCCTTCGGTATAGGCTTTTTCAAACTGAAGTTCAATACCAAATGCCAGTGAAGCCAATATGGTTAATTTGTGTGCCGCATCGATACCTTCTACATCAAAGGTTGGATCGGCTTCGGCGTACCCCAGTTCCTGCGCTTCTTTTAAAACATCAGCAAAGTCACGCCCTTTATCACGCATTTCAGTCAGAATAAAATTACCGGTTCCATTAATTATACCGGCAATCCACTGAATTTTATTTCCAGCCAGGCCTTCACGCATGGCTTTTATAATGGGAATACCACCCGCAACGGCGGCTTCATAACTAACACTGACGCCCTGCTCGGCAGCCGCTTTCATTATTTCGGAACCATGTATTGCAATTAAAGCCTTATTGGCAGTTACTACATGTTTCCCATTTGCGATGGCTTTCATCACCAGATCTTTTGCTAGCGTGTAACCACCTATCAGTTCGACGACGATTTCTACTTCGGGGTCATTGACCACTTCAAAAGCATCTTCGGTTAATTTAGTCGTAGCAGGATCCAAAATAGATTGTGATGCGATACCCAAACCGGCGGCATGAGTAATTTCGATTGCCCGACCAACACGCGCCTGAATTTCTTCAGCATTTCGAGTTAATACTGTGGCTGTTCCACCACCCACTGTACCCAGGCCCAATAGGCCAACTTTAACTGCGTCCAAAACTTTCTCCGACAAGATTTTCAAAGGCACATATTGTACTGTATTCAGGTTGTCTCTTGTAGTGATTTGTTGTTTACAAGATCAAGTTCGATGCCGTCAATAGTGTAAAATAGTAAATATCTCAATAGATAAGCCCTGCTAAAATTATGAAATTTGCTCAAGACTCACAAGATGAAGGTTATATCATTACCGCTTATGAGAAGGACAATATCACTATCAATGGTAAAGCCTTTGCTAGCAGCCTGATTATCTCCCGAACAAAACTAGATGAAAACTGGAATTTGAATCACATTGATTCACTTCATTCTGAACACATCGATCAAATACTGATACTCAATCCAGAGTTAATCCTTATCGGCACAGGTAAAAAACTAACCTTTCCAGCCATGGCCGTTTATTCAGAAATTATCAAA
>CAYTIZ010000423.1:0-1799 GCA_964437885.1 uncultured Enterobacteriaceae bacterium | reverse complement strand
AATCCACCCAGGGCAGGGCGGCCGAATTCATTATTATAAGAAGCCGCACCAATTGGGCCTTCGATCATAATATCCAGTGCTGAAACGATACGTTCCGGTTTGCCATTATCTTTTTCCCAAGCTTGTTCAAATTCAGGAATTTTTAAATTAGAAACGGCAAAACCACTTAAGCCGGCTTTGGGTTTTGCCCCACGTCCAGTTGCCGTTTCGTCTCGTATCTCGCCACCCGAACCTGTAGCTGCACCGGGATAAGGTGATATTGCTGTTGGATGATTATGTGTTTCAACTTTCATCAGGATATGAATATCTTCATCTTTGTATCGATACTGATTCTGTTCGGGATCAGTAAAAAAACGACGGCCACTAAAACCGGCCATAACGGCAGCATTATCATGATAAGCCGAAAGTACATTACCTGGATTTTCCTGATGAGTTTGTCGGATCATATCGAATAAAGAATGTTCCTGTTTTACATCATCAATCGTCCATTCCGCATTAAAAATCTTGTGACGACAATGTTCAGAATTGGCCTGTGCAAACATCATTAACTCAACATCAGTCGGATTTCGTTCCAGTTTTTCAAAGGAAGAAAATAAATAATTAATTTCTTGTTCAGATAAAGCTAATCCCATTTCGGTATTTGCTTTTTCTAATGCAGACTTGCCACCAGCAAGGATATCCACATGTTCCAACGCAGCAGGTTCTGCTGTTGAGAACAATGCCTTGGCTTCTTCCTCTTCACGAATAACGATGTCGGTCATTCGATCATGAAGCAAGGGTTTTATTTGTTCGATTTGATCATTCGTCAGACTTGTGCCCTCAGCCAATGTAAGTAAATAAGCTAAACCACGTTCTATTCGTATGACTTTATTGAGACCGGAATTATGAACAATATCCGTTGCCTTGCTCGACCAGGGCGAAATAGTACCGGGTCGTGGAATGACGATGAGTTTTACCGAATGATTATTTGCCACATTAATAGCAGAGCCATAGTTAAGCAGGGCATCAAGCTGTGCCTGTTCTTTCTCATTGAGAACAGCGCTGGCTTCAGCAAAGTGAATAAAGTGTGCCTGAATCGAGCTAATTTCAGGAACATTGGTCTGCAAAGCAGAAAGAAGTTTATTGACACGAAAGTCAGAAAGGGCGTTACCGCCATGCAGTATTAACATTAATTCGTTGGTTTTATCTGAGTGAAGGAAATATAGGCGTTATTTTATCAGCCAATGGGGGAACACGCGAAAACTATTTTTAGGTGTAATTTTTAATAAAAACACTATTATAGAATCCATATAGCATATTGTTATGCTGAATAAAGGTTAAAATCATGTTTTTTGAAATTGAAGGAAAAATTTCGGATATTGAGACCTTCGCTACGGGACGGGCGATTAGAGAATTGCCAAGACTCAACAAGGTTTATGGAAAAGGAAAATGGCGTAAATGCAAAGGAAACGCTAATGTTAAGTTTGAAAATGGCGAGATTTATTTTGCTGAGCTACACTGGTATGAAGCCACAGGGATTGGTAAGAAAGAATATAAAATTAAGAGATTATTGGATTGAAATTATGAATCAACAATTTGTTATTTGCATAAAAAATGATGATTATCCCGCTTCGTTAGAAACAAGGAAGCTTTATCAAGTTGTTCCAGATTCGGATGCCAAAAAGATTGAGCAATTACGGGTAATTGACGAATCAGGTGATGATTATTTATACCCTCAAGAATATTTTATTCCCGTTACTTTGCCGAATGCTACTGAGCAGGCAATCATTAAAGCAATCTAATTTTTTTGAAATAGGTTT
>CAYTIZ010000422.1:0-1804 GCA_964437885.1 uncultured Enterobacteriaceae bacterium | reverse complement strand
CATGACCATGTGTAATACGTAATACACTCAATAAGTAACCTCGTTCGAACGCCTGTTTGGATTCCTTAAGTGTCTGCATGTGAACAGGATCATCATGCACTGCCGTTTTAACCAGACTTAAAGGTATATTCTTGTTTTTTGATAAGGTTGCACATAAATCAATAACATTAATCAATTGGCGAACATTTCCAGGCCAAGGCATAGAAACAAGGTACTTTATTGCATCCGGTGAAAATTTCTTTTTATCTTGATGCTGTTTCTTGGAGAATTCAGTCAGAAAATGTTCCGCCAATACTGGAATATCATCTTGTCGTTCAGCGAGGTTGGGAATATCTAACGGAACAACTTTCAATCGATAGTAAAGATCTTCTCTAAATTCTCCATTTTTTACAGCATCTTCCAGATTTTTATGTGTTGCAGAAATTAACCTGACATCAATGGGATAAGTCTTTGTTGAACCTACCGGTCGCACTTCGAAATCCTGTAAAACCCGTAACAACTTAACTTGCAATGCAAGCGGCATATCACCTACTTCATCAAGAAAAATTGTGCCACCATTCGCAGCTTGAAACAGGCCTTCATGCTTAACATTGGCACCGGTAAATGCGCCTTTCTCATGTCCAAACAATTCAGACTCAAGTAATTGCTCAGGGATGGCTCCACAATTTATCGCAATAAAACGACGGTCACGTCTTGAACTTGCCTCATGAATCGCTTTCGCAATGACCTCTTTGCCTGAGCCAGTAGAACCTGAAATAAAAACCGAGACATCATTATCGGCAACCAGACTTGCCATCTCAATAATGTCTGACATTTCCTTACTCGTATAAATAATGTTCTTACTAAATCCGTTTAATGATGCTTTATCTGTTAAATTGGGACTGACTTTTCTAACCGTTTCCAGAAATTCATTTTGATTGATTGGCTTTGTTAAAAATGCTGACGTTCCCAAGTGCATAGCTTCAATGGCATCAGGAATTTGAGCCTGTCCACTCAACATAATCACAGGCAATAATGGATTATCATTATGCAGCTCAGTTAATAATGTCATACCGTCCATACCGTCCATGTAAAGATCAGTAATAACCAGATCAGGCGCATAGATTCCGACCAGGCCTAATGCTTCCAAACCCGACGACGCCCTTTTGACATCGAATTCCTCTTTAGTCAGCCAATTTTCAAGTAAATTAAGGACATCATTCTCATCATCAACAATTAAGACTTTTATTTTTAATTCTGATTTTTTAGTTATCATGGATAATTCACTTCCCTATATTGCTCGAACTCATACATAGTAAGGCTCAAGTAGAATATAAACGACTATAAGCGCATTTTGAATTACAAATATAAGATAAATAACAGCAATTTGTAAAAAAATGTCACTCAACTGTGACAGATTTAGCAAGATTACGAGGCTGATCTATATCAGCACCTTTAATAACAGCAACATAATAAGCTAATAGCTGTAAAGGTATTGTATAAAGAATAGGAGCCATAAAGTCATAAATACTATTAATTTTAAGCACATAAATACCTTCTGTAGATTCAACTTTACTCGTTTTATCTGCAAACAAGTAAAGTTTTCCACCGCGCGCATGTACTTCATGTAGATTTGATTTCAATTTTTCCAACAAACTGTTGTTTGGAGCAACGGCAACAACTGGCATATCATCGTCAACTAGTGCCAGAGGACCGTGTTTCAGTTCTCCCGCTGCATAAGCTTCAGCATGAATATAGGATATTTCTTTTAACTTCAACGCACCTTCCATCGCAATCGGTAAAAAACTACCTCGACCAAGAAATA
>CAYTIZ010000421.1:286-1811 GCA_964437885.1 uncultured Enterobacteriaceae bacterium | reverse complement strand
ATAAATACTGTTAACAGCATGATTAATTTGCTAATGCTTTTAATATTATTTTTGTACATATTCAGATTCTCCCGGAGAGTCAATTCAAATCACTATATTTTTTGTCATTGTAGTTTGAACTAAAAAGAACGTTAATCAAAGAGGCAGAGTGGTCTGCCGGGACGCATTTAGGAGCTTGTTGCCGTATTTTCTTGCTCGCGACTCTAGTAACGGCATCCATGTCATGCTTCAAATAGATCATTTGCTTTCTCTCTGGAGTACAATAGGATAAAGACTAAAGGAGATAAAATATGGCTGCCATTGATAATAGCTTTACGATTACACATGAATTCGATGCTCCTGTCGAAAAAGTATTCGACGCATGGACTGATGCAGATCGTCTTGCACAATGGTTCGCACCCAGAGGTTACTCTGTAATATATACCGAATCAGATATTAAAGCCGGTGGCGTTAGTCACTATTGCATGACTTCTGAACATGGTCTCAAAATGTGGGGTAAAATTTTCTACAAGGATTTCATAAGACCAGCCAAGCTGTCTTATACGCAAGTCTATTCCAATGAAAAGGGCGGAATAGAACAGCACCCAATGATCAAAAACTACCCCGTCGAAATACTCTCCTCCGTTATGTTAGATGAGAAAGACAGCAAAACGATACTTAGCCTTAGTTGGGAGCCACTCAATGCCAGCGCAGAAGAGATCACAAGATTTGCCGACGAAACCTTTGAATTGAGCCAGGAGTGGGGAGGCACATTTGAGCAGCTTGAGGAGTATTTAGCTAATAATTAATCACAGATTTTTAATTTAACTGAAGCTGTTTATATCATTATGAATGACAAGCATCATGATTATGAATCGTTAATACAACAATCTGTAATACATACGATCCATAAACTA
Organism: uncultured Enterobacteriaceae bacterium; assembly: GCA_964437885.1. Lineage (GTDB taxonomy): Bacteria > Pseudomonadota > Gammaproteobacteria > Eutrophobiales > Eutrophobiaceae > UBA7359. The sequence goes on along the minus strand of CAYTIZ010000421.1, from coordinate 915 downwards.
CAACATCATCTGTCTAAGTCCGAAACTTCTACAGAATATATTCATCGTATCCGGGTTGATATTAAACATTTTCGTGCGTGGCTAAGACTGTTACGTTTAAGCGACAATAATCATAATTGGAAACACATAGACCAACACTTATTTGAATATGCAAAACAACTAGGCTCTACTCGTGATGCTCAAGCAATTAAGGACACCTTGAATACTTTAATTGATTATTCCAAAACACAAGAAGAACGATCTGCTATTACTTATGTTCAAGAACGATTAAGTCTTGTCTTGACGAGCTCCTCAATTAATTGGAAAAAATTTAAAATTAATTTTTTAGCAGAACTAATCATCATTGAACAACAATTTGTTTCTTTCAAATCTATATCAACTCTTAAAAATGGGCTTAAACATACTTATTCAAAAGCAAAAAAACACGGGGGGGAAGCATTTTCAAAACAAGGATCATATGATGATCTGCATAGATTCAGAAAATGGGTGAAATATTTAAATTACCAGTTAGGCTATTTAAACAAACGCATTAATGTTAAACATGACATTGATGCGCTGGGCGACGCCCTTGGGAAAGCTCATGATCTGATCATTATAAAAGAAAAGCTTGAACAGCTAGAAAAAAACAA
>CAYTIZ010000421.1:0-276 GCA_964437885.1 uncultured Enterobacteriaceae bacterium | reverse complement strand
GTGAATTGATCGACAAAAATATTAGCCTGATTCTTGAAAACTCCAGGCATGCTTATAAAAATATTTTTTATACGTCCTCAGAAAAATTCGTTGATAAATTTAATCTTAAGGCTCCTCTGATTAAGTCATGAATCGACATCTTGCATTAAAACACCCTGTTTCTGCGTCGCCTATATGGATGCAGGTGAGGAGCGTGAGCAGGAGCGGAAGCTTTGTAAAATTTCGCAATAGCCCTGCTATTACGCGCGTTTCACGCCTTGAACCAGAATATTTTAA
>CAYTIZ010000420.1:0-1815 GCA_964437885.1 uncultured Enterobacteriaceae bacterium | reverse complement strand
CACAAGCTTTAGATAATACATAACTTCTGACTAAGTTTATTCTTATAGATATTTATTTACTAGTTTCTAAATTTTTTAGCTATCCAATAATCAAGACTGGCATATTTACCAGCGCCAATGACTAATAAGGCAAGCAACATAATGAAATAAGTGGCAGCAAATTCAATTCCATTATTCAGTATAACAAATGAGCCATTCTCTGTTAGCCAACTATAATTACCATGTTCTTTTAATATATCTTTTGCACGATCCAATCGTTCTATCGCGCCAGCCGTTCTTTCAGTTGCAAAGAAACCGGCTCCTTCAGCAATAGCAAGCCATCCATTCTGTATATGCACAGTCACCGCCGCAACAATCATTGTGATCATCAGTGGTATTGATACCCAACGTACGCCCAAACCAAAAAGCAATAAGATAGCTCCACTTACTTCAGTTAACGATGCCGACCAAGCCATTAGTGTAGGAAAAGGTAATCCAAGACCCCAATCCGGATTTCCAAACCAAGCAATAGTATCTTCCATTGAACCGATTTTTTTTGTACCTGCCACCCAAAATATTGGCACAAGGTATAAACGTAATAACAGTGGACCTAGAAATCCTAGTGCTTCTATAATCTTCTCAAGAATATCTTGTGCCCAATTTATTAGATTTATTACTGCCGGCATACCTACTCCCTTTTCATCTCGTTATTTTAAACATAGACAAACGTAATCTATTTATTGATTAATTTAATTTTTTACACTAAGCAGAATATCTTTGTCGCGAAAGTCTTTCATAATTTCCAAACCACCACTAATAACAACATTAGGGTTCGGATGTTGTAGCTGTTCAGCTATTGATAAAAGAATTTCTTTGCCAGATTGATTACTATTACTTGAGCATTCTTCAATCAGCTTGGCTGAAACTGGATTAAGTTCAATAAATCCGACTTCATCATGTCTGTCACGGTATATAACAATATAAGTTGCTTCTTCAGGCAATGTTTCTGGAAGAAAATCGGGACTAATCATGTGCACTGGCCATTGATATGCTAACGGCATAGCTAATGGACTAAGAACGGGGAGCTCTTCAAGTAGATCACCTTGTTGTTCGATATCATCAAATGAAATTTCACGTGAGTCCATAGAGACTGATGTCTCTATCCATTCGTAATGTGCTAATTCCAACAAAAAGGGATAATCTTCTGAATGTCCAACACGTTCATGCTCAAGATAGTGTAAAAATTCCTGCGGCATTTTTGGAAACAATGGTGTATGTGACAGATGATTAGAAACATAATCACGCATCATCTGATGCCATGGATCATCAGCTATAATCTTTCTGAGAACAGGAAAACTACTGGCCATAAAACCTTCGATATTATTATATACAAGCTCACGATAGATTTTAATTCGCCGATCTTCTACACCTTGCGGGGCAGGATTTTTTTCTGGATCGCGCATATGTTGCGTAAAAATGCTTTGCACATCCTGAAAATGTTCAGCTTTGCTGTTGTTTGATGATATTGTCATTTGATGAGTGCTTTAGCTGGTAATTCTTAATAGTATCAACTTCCTTAAGTAGAACGTTTAAAGCAGGTATATTAAAATCACGTTCTAGTAATGTCGGGAACACGCCAAAGTGTTCATATGCCACATCAAGTAATTTCCATACAGGGTCGATTACATCAGCCCCATGTGTGTCGATACGCAGATCCTCTTCTTCAACATAGTGACCGGCAATATGCGCATAGGCAATACGATCACCGGGTAATGCCTTGAGGAATTCTTCTGCATTGTATTGGTGATTAATACTATTCACGTAGATATTATTAAT
>CAYTIZ010000419.1:0-1840 GCA_964437885.1 uncultured Enterobacteriaceae bacterium | reverse complement strand
TTACTACAGTTAACGGGACAGCAGTGACTTAAACTTAAACTTAAACTTAAACTTAACTTAACCACTGACTTTTGACTCTACTGCCTTTAAATAATTACCTTTTTATCATTAAAGACGATTCTACCCCGAATAAAAAACATGTAATACTTCGAACAAGCTTATCGTTTTATTAACTTTACTAAATTGTGTTAAGTCAATTGTATAACTCACTATTAGAAAGTTACTCCAGATGTATTAAAACCAGACAATGGTCGCAGATATTGACCTATCTCAACAACATTCTCCCCTACTTATTCGACAATAGAAATTGAGGTTTTTTTATCATAAATATTGATTGTTTCATGGCGAACATTTGGTTCTACGAAACCACCCTATTTTAGTACCTCACAATAGCAGGGGATTTTATTATGAGCAATTTTAAAGTCTTAAGACAACAAATGGTCGATTATCAACTGACTGCGCGTGGTTTGCATGACCAGACTGTTCTTGATGCCGTAAATAATGTGTCTCGTGAAGAATTCGTACCGACTGAGCTGGTGGAGTTCGCCTATCAGGACACGCCTTTACCGATTGCCGCCAGTCAGACGATTTCACAACCTTATATTGTTGCATTGATGACCGCCGCACTGGATCTAAAAGCCGAAGACCGTGTGCTTGAAGTAGGCACAGGCTCCGGTTATACCGCCGCAATACTGGCTGAAATTGCCAGTAAGGTATACACCATCGAGCGCCATAAAATTTTGGCTGATTCTGCTCGCAACAGGTTAGTACAGCTCGGCTATAAGAACACTTATGTGCTACATGGCGATGGTAGCCTGGGCTGGCCGGATTACGCACCTTTTGATGCTATTGTAGTAGCGGCTGGCGGGCCGGAAGTTCCTATCACATTAAAAGAACAACTGGCCATTGGCGGACGATTGGTTATTCCTGTTGGTACTTCCCTGCGCAGTCAGCATTTACTAAAAGTGACCCGTGTTAGTGAGAATGAATATATTGAAGAAGATCTTGGCAGCGTACGTTTTGTACCGCTGATTGGAGCGGCAGGTTGGGAGGATGAAACCAGCCAGCAAGTCTCTCAGACTGAAAAAAAAACAGCCGCCACACTGCCTGAACTTATCTATGATTCAAGTGAGCATTTTTCCGATATTGATTCAGCAAACCTTGATGGCTTGCTTGATCGTATTGGTGATTGCCGACTGGTATTACTGGGAGAAGCTTCACATGGTACGCGCGAGTTTTATGACATGCGCGCACGCATTAGCAAACAGCTAATTGAAAAGAAAGGTTTTAATATCATCGCGGTTGAAGCCGACTGGCCGGACGCTGCAAGCATCGATCATTATATCCGCGGTTCTAGCCACGACCCCATGGTTGAAAACAAACCCTTTACTCGTTTCCCAACATGGATGTGGGCAAATCATTCTGTATCGGAATTTACACACTGGTTAAAAGACTATAACCAACAGTTTAATGTCGTTGAAGATGCTGTCGGATTTTATGGCCTGGATCTCTACAGCATGTACAGCTCGATGGAGGCTGTGCTCAATTATTTACAGGATATTGATCCGGAGACCGCAGAACTTGCGCGGTTACGTTATGGCTGCCTGATGCCGTGGGCCGATGATCCCTCGTTATATAGTCGCGTTGTACTATCTAACAAATACCGTGAATGTGAATTTGAAGTGCTTGCTGTATTACAGGATTTTATCAAACAACGTGAACACTATACACAGGCAGATGGGCAGCGATTTTTTAGTACAGAACAGAACGCGCGACTGGTAACTAATGCCGAACGTTATTATCGCACCATGTACTACGCCGGTAATAATTCATGGAATCA
>CAYTIZ010000418.1:0-1842 GCA_964437885.1 uncultured Enterobacteriaceae bacterium | reverse complement strand
AGCTTGCGTCTGGAACAAGCAAGCTGTGCTCTGAATAAAAACGGACGCACTCTGAACACGTATTTCCAAGTATCACGGGTATATTTATGAAATATTATTTATTTTGGAATGCTTTTATTACTATTTAACCAGCGAAGCAATGGCTCCCATTGCTCTCGGTCATAATACGTTTTTGATGGAGCCAGTTCAAAAATACTTAAACCACATTCTGCTGCACGAATATAATTTTGACTTGCGCGTAGCATAGTCATGAAGGGTAATTTTTTTCCATTCGGTAATTTAAGGTGGCTTAAATAATGTTCAAGTTTTGCTGCCACCAATGTGTCTTCTCGTACGCGATTAGCGACAGTTGCGATTTTTATTTTATTATTAACCGTTCCCTTTAGCGAAAATAATTCATCAAGGAATCGTTCGGCAGCACGAATATCTATTGGAGAAGCAATAACAGGCATGACCATGGTTTGTGCCTGACTGAGAAATTTCTTTAATCGCTGATCAGTGACACCAGCGGGCGTATCCATAATCAAAACTTCCGTTCCTTGCGGTATTTCCAAGCGGTCTTTTTTTAATATTGCACCATTGATGACACTTCGGTTATCCGATCTTGCCGAAAGCCAGTCTTGACTTGAACCCTGCGGGTCACAATCAGCAAGAGTGACATTTTTCCCTTTGATAGCAAAATAGCCGGCGATATTAGTCGCGAGCGTACTTTTTCCACTTCCGCCTTTTGGATTTAAAATTAAAATAGTGCGCATACTGTTATTAATATTAATTTGGTAGCGCTATTCTCATATAAATGAAGCGATTAAGCACTCTTTTGAGCGATTAATTTTCGTAATAATGGCGTCAAGATAAGTTGCATGGCGAAAACTTTCTTTCCCGCAGGGACAACGATCGTTTCTGGGCTCGACATCATAGATCCTTCAAGCATCTCCAGAAGGTAGCGAAAATCAACTTCGATTTTCCCCCGATTACGGATATGAATGACGCTAAAGCTTTCATCGTTACTGGGGACATGGTCTGCTGCAAATGGATTTGAAGTGTCGACGGTGGGTACGCGCTGGAAATTAATATCGGTACGGGAGAATTGAGGTGTAATGTAATGTGTATAGTCGTACATACGATCCATAATAAGTTTGGTCGCATCCTCTGCAGAATAGCCTCTAATCGCCCGGTCTCTGTAAATTTTTTGCATCCACTCCAGATTAATAATAGGAGTAACGCCGATTAATAGATCAACATGCTGTGCGACGTTAACGGTATCCGTAACAACACCACCATGTAAGCCTTCGTAAAAAAGCAAATCAGTGTCCTCTTCTATTGTTTCCCAAGGAGTCAGCTTGCCGGGAGGGAGACCGTGTTGAGATGCTTCTTTTTCGTCGTGGATATAATAGCGGCGTTTACCAGACCCCTTTTCACCGTATTCTTTGAACAATGATTCCAGTTCTTCAAATAGGTTGCCCTCTGGACCAAAATGGGTCAGGTTTTTACCCTTTTCTTCAGCCTCCTTGCTGCGTTCATCCATTTCAGCACGATCATAACGATGAAAACAATCGCCTTCGATGATGCTGGCTTTGATACCCTGCTTTCTGAACATATACTCAAAAGCGCTCTTGGCAATGCTAGTACCCGCGCCCGAAGAGCCTGTTACCGCAATTATTGGGTGTTTAATTGACATATGTTTAAAATAAGCCTTCAATAATCATTATTTCATTTATAATCAATACGTTGCACAATTTTATCCTCGCGGGCATTATATACTCAAGTAGCCTCAAAATGTAGACTCAGAACTCAGGCAAAAAGCCAGTGCGGCGTTACAACGCTTGAAAAGGGAATGCCATT
>CAYTIZ010000417.1:0-1853 GCA_964437885.1 uncultured Enterobacteriaceae bacterium | reverse complement strand
TTTTGAAAAATTTACTAAATGCTGGAAAGAATTGGATTAGCTAATTCTGAGTTCAAGTTGCGATTTAGTCGGCTAGTTTATCTATGATTGATCGAAGATGTTCACTTAATGTTAGAGTATCACCTTTTAAAATCATACTCTGCATTGGCTAACTTTCTGAATATGTGAAGCACTAATATTATGTTTATGATTATTAGACTCTAAAAATTTTGCTTCAAGTACATAAGCCAGAGATTCCAGTTCATTTTTACATTTGACATCATCATCCAGATTGGTTTGGTACTGTAAATAATGAACCAATTCATGCAACAAAATTCCTTTACCTTTATCGGTATCAAGGTCGATTGAATCCAGTAGGTAAACGGATCCTTCATTAAAATTATATAAACCAAATATTTTTAAAGTATCTGGGTTAACAGCTTTTGGTAATTCTCCACCGAAAGCAACCATGGCAATTTCTCTGGCAGAAACTTTTTTAATATCGGGTATATTCTCAATATCGTATTCGAATGATGAATGATTGTTTATCCAGCCTAATAATCCTGCGGCAAGCTCACCATCTGTATTGAATGAATCCAGATCCAGATCAAAGCCTGCCTCAACTTGCGTGTTCTCAACATCACTTGATATGTGTATACCGTGATCATGACCATCGTCAGACTTTGCCTGAGCAGTTTGAGTCATCAGTAGACCGGCAGTGAGTGCCATAACCGAAACAACATTTGCCCGGCGACGATTTTTGACACGTTTTATACCCTCAAGGAAGTCTGATCGTCTATCTTCTTTTAACTGATATCCCTGACTATTAGCAAATGTGGATACCTGTTGAAAAGCAGCAGGATTTTTCTCCGCCAAGCCATTTTCATAAACAAGAGTATGTTTCCCATTAATAATACAGGGGTGAACCATCGCTTGTTTTTTCTTCATGGCCATGGAGTTCATGATCCTCTCAACCAGACCCCCTGGTTTTCTCTGATCATCGATCTCCTGAAGACTATTCAGAATGCTTATTACATCAGACATAAATGTTATTGATTTCAGTAGTTGTTATTAATTAAAAAATACAACGTATGTTGATCAATTAAATTTTGTCGTTGCTGATTTCATTCACAGATGCAATGTTCGCATCTGGTATATCACCGCTCGCAATCATGCCTCTGACAGTGTCATTTACAGCAGTACCATAGGCATTACCCAGGCTAGAGTAATCTTCTTCTGCCATAACTGCGGTATAGCCAATAGCATAAGATGCTTTTAGTAAACCCATGCCATCTTTACTGCCATCGCCCATCATTAACTGCATGGAAGAATTATCCTTGTCACCGAGTAACTGGTCATAAGGCCCCCATAGCTTGGGTGAAGAGAAAGCGCCACCACCAACAAGAACATCCAATACAACAGTGCCATCTTCTGTGTGATAACCCAGTGCACCAAAGCCATCGCCTTCGTAGTAACTAAAGGTTTCACCATTGGCAAATGTATTTTCATACTTGTTAATAAAACCGCCAACATAACCTGAAGGCATTTTTATACCTCGAGTACTAACGCGTTTAAGTTTTCCTTGTGCTTTAGTTTGGGCAGCTACTGCAAGGATTGATTGTGTTTCACCATAAGGGTTAGTTATAAAACGTTTACCATTTTCCTGTGAATAGGCACGGTCAGAACTGTCATAGGTTCCTGTCACTTCAATGTCAGACATGACACTGATACCTGAAGCCGGGCTACTAATATCTGCCGCAGCTGCGGCACCTGACATGAATATGCCACTGGCTAGAAAGAGCATAGGTAATGATTTAGCCAGCCTTCTTTCGAAATTAGCCGGCTTGCTATCTTTTGTGCGTTGATCTTCCTTA
>CAYTIZ010000416.1:0-1856 GCA_964437885.1 uncultured Enterobacteriaceae bacterium | reverse complement strand
ACCGACAATTTTAATATTGTTTTTCACGTCGCTAAATACTCTGGCAATTATTTTAATAAGATCGCGCATAAGCGGGGACGGTTCGGATTTACCCACCGAGAATAAAGGCTCATCGTCAGCATCGATAAGTTCAATGACCAAGCCTTCTGGGCTCATCTTAACTTGCAGGTGTTTGGAAACTTCACGGTTATCCGCACCCATAGCTTTCGCCATTGCTGCCAGGTTTTCGAAATCCGATGCATCGTCCTTTTCCCCGGCCTCGGGTACTGCACCTTTGGCAGTTGCGCGTTTATTATCAGCACCCGTCCCGTTTCTAGCTTGGGTTTCTTCCGTAAAAATACTGTCGCCGTTTAGCGCATCTGCACCGCCGCCTGAAACCGCAGCTAGTGGAATGTTGGGGTTAAAGTAATCGGAGATACCTTTGCGTTGTTCTTCTGTTGTTGCATTTAAAAGCCACATAAGTAGAAAGAACGCCATCATCGCCGTGACAAAATCCGCATAGGCCACTTTCCATGCACCGCCGTGATGACCATCAACCTTATAGATTTTTTTCTTACGGATAATGATCGGTCGCTGACAGTCCCCAACACATTCGCTCATAATAATTCTACCCAGTTTGTTTAATATTACTTAAGGTTGTGTCTTTACGGCAAAATGCTGAACCTCCGCATAAGGGATATGGTTTCGAAATAGTTATTTATGAGAAGACGCACCATGAACATATTAAAGAAAAAATTAGCAACAAAGCCTGCACAAGCCGATAACCTTACAGATGTCGCGGCATTATTATCAAGCCTACACAATGAATGGGCCCAACAATATGGGAGTATGACAAGCGCAGAGATATTCCCCACTGCACCAAATTTCACAACAGACAAGTTCAAAAGCTTAACCGAAAACACAAAGGGTTTGATTTATGCGATTGGTGATAAAAACAAGCCTTGTCAAATACTCGTGGAGCTGTCGCCGTCTCTTGTTGAAAACGTTAGCAATGCCAAATTTGGTGCCAAGACCAATAAAAATAAAACACTCACTCTTTTCGATTTAATCCTGTTGCAACCAATCGCAGAGACGACTTTGCGCGCGTTAACCAGTCTAGGCATTATAATGGACGGGGATAAAATTTGTGCGAGGTGCACGAGCCCAGCAGCCATAACTCAGATGGGTATAGAGTTGGACACACGGCAAAAATGGCTGTGCGTAAACTTTCCTCTTACTACAGAGGAAGACGCTTCTGATAACGAGAATACAATCAAAATTTATTTCGCTGAACCTATGGTAAGAACACTAACAGCAATGGCCCAGTCCCAGAAGAGCCAGAAAACCATTGATCCAACTAATCCGTGGGCAAACCATATGCGCACTATGGTTATGGACAGCACGCAAATGTTGGAAGTGGTAATTGAAGACATAACCATGTCCATTGCAGACTGCACTCGTTTAGAGCTTGGGCAAATTATAACGCTGCCTGGTGCCTCCCATACCCGTCTTAATATCAATGCGCGCTCAACGGGCGGCATACAGATGATAGCAACCTCAACACTCGGCATATACAAAACCAACAAAGCGGTTAAATTATTGGACGATATTGACCCACTTTTTTTGGCAGGAATTGCAGATGTGGAGCACAGAAATCCGTCCACATAATTTTACTACTTTATATTGTATATTAAGTATTTATCAACCTTACCGAGTTATTTGAAAATATGACTTCTCTTCTTGGCTTACTTATAACTTTATTCATGGTGTTTGGCGGCTATATGTTAGCTGGCGGCAATATGGCTGTCCTCGCACATTCGGCACCTGTCGAAATGATGATCATCGGGGGCGCGGCTATCGGGGCGTTTCTGGTTGGC
>CAYTIZ010000415.1:0-1877 GCA_964437885.1 uncultured Enterobacteriaceae bacterium | reverse complement strand
CATGGGCATGGCCGGCAAGTGCAGATTGTGAAAGTAGTGCTAGTGATAGTGTGGTAATTAGTGCGATGAATTGTTTCATTAGTTATTTCTCCTCTCCAGATTATAATTTAAGTATGCAGCGCAAGCTGTATGCCAACCAGGAGATATGAAATTTATTATTGATATTGTTTATAGTTCATTTTAAATTCAATGAGTTAATTAGCAATTATATTTACACGTGTCGCAAAGAGATAATTGAAAAATAATAATTGATTCAATTAAACCAGTATGACTGGTTAATATGAGCCAATTATGCCATAAGATTTGGGTTAAAGTTGATGACGTTATTTTTTTATTACGGAACAAATAAATAGTTTGGAATTAAAATGATATTAATTGATGTTGAGCCTTTAGGTCGTTTATCTCTCCCAGATGAAGAGATTGAGCTGACAGCCATTCGGGCACAAGGTGCTGGAGGACAGAATGTTAATAAAGTTTCTTCGGCAATCCATCTCCGTTTTGATATCAATGCCTCTTCATTACCAATTGATATTAAGCAACGCTTGTTAGAATTTCGGGATCGGCGCATTAGTAAAGAAGGTGTTGTTATTATCAAGGCACAGCAATTTCGAACGCAAGACAAGAATCGAAATGATGCACTTGCAAGATTAGAGGAATTAATTAAAAGTGCAGCCGTTGTACAGAAAGTAAGGCGTCCAACCAAACCTAGTAAGAATGCGAAGAAAAAAAGAATGGATAGTAAAACACAACGTGGCAAGACAAAAGCATTACGGGGCAGGGTAACGGAATAAACCAGGAAAATTAAAAAATGAGATGAGATATGAATGATAAAATCCATGAATTGTTGAGCCAGATAGCAGATATCGAAGATGAGATCGAAAAGGCTATTAATGAACAACAGGAACATATACTTTATTTTTATAAAGATGGAAAAATAAAGTTTAAGGAAGGAATTGAGGAAGCTCACAAAAAACTGAAAAAAACCTTATTAAGATATATTTTAGACAGTAAGCTACGCAATGTTTTATCAGCGCCTTTTATTTACAGTATGATCATCCCGTTTGTTATACTTGATATATTTATAACGTTATTTCAGGAGATTTGTTTTAGCCTGTATAGAATCAAAAAGGTAAGTCGATCTGCTTATGTTATTATCGATCGTTATAAATTAAAGCACTTAAATAGCCTTGAGCGGTTTAATTGTATTTATTGCGGTTACGGTATTGGTGTACTGAGTTATGCCAGAGAGGTTGCTGCTCGAACAGAACAATATTGGTGTCCGATAAAACATGCCAGGAAAGTTATTGGCAGGCATTCAAGATATAATGATTTTATTGATTTTGGTGACGCTGTCGATTACCACAAGCGACTTGCAGAGTTTAGGCAAAAAATGTCTAATTAGAAATACTCACTAAGCTAGAATAAATCAACTTCTCCGGTTTGGCCGTTAACACCATTCTGGGCTTCAGCCTGTTCCATTGCTTCATGAACTGAAGCACCTTGCATTAAGGCATCAAACATAAGTCGTTCAGATTCCATGGTATAACTGGAACGAATTTTAGCTTGTAGCGCGCCCTGTTGCTTAATATTATGCCGAAATGGATCAAAAAAGTCGTGATTGATCAATTATTAAGTCCGCCATGGTATCCATACTATGGCTGACATGTGTTAGTTTTTGGATTAAACGATCATAAAATTGGAAAGCAATAATGGCGTTATGTACCTGTTGTTTTAGAGAATCACATTTTCCTTTCATCTCTAAGCTGAGTTCTGAACTAACTGATTCGGGTAGTTCCTCGACTGATTTTTGTATTGACTGAATATCGCCAGCCATGGTTGTAAATGAATCTGTTAAAGAATCTATAGAATCATCACCT
>CAYTIZ010000414.1:0-1879 GCA_964437885.1 uncultured Enterobacteriaceae bacterium | reverse complement strand
TGGTGGTGAAATTAATACCATATCTCGAGCTGTGGTGATTCTTGGTCTGGATCAAATACAATCTTTATCACTCAGTATTATGGTCTTTGAGAAACTGAACAAGGGGCCCATGGCTAAGACCTTAAAAAGTTATGCCTGCCAATCATTCCTGAGTGCTTTCTTTGCTAAAAAACTGGTAGAAGAAATAAAGTCGATAAATTCCGAAGAGGCATTCCTTGCCAGCATGTTCCATAACCTGGGAAAACAGATCACGCTTTATTTTTTACCTGATAAATATACGGAAATTTCAAACCTTATAATTGAAAACGAAATTGATGAAGATGCTGCCTACATAGAAATACTTGGACTCAACTTTATCGATATTGGTCAATACATTGCCATAGAATTAAAATTACCTAAAAATATAATTCTCGGTATACAAGCCAAACCAAAGATAATAAAAGAACGGCCGACGGAAGCTAAGGACTATCTTGGACAACTATCTTCGCTTACGAATGAGATTCTTGAGTCTGCGGCCTGTGGTGATAATGATCACGCCGAACAAAAACTCAATCAAATAATTGAGCGCTATCAGGTCAGCTTCGTACTCGATTATGAAAAAATCCTCAAAATGCTCACTGTCTTGTCACAAATTCTGTTGAATTACTGTGGTGTCCTTGGCATCAACCCTGACGAAAATACCTTTTGTAAAAATTTCATCAACTTCGTCAATACAGAACAAGAAACCGTACGAAAAACTCAGGTTTGAATATCTTCTGTTATATCCCTCCAAAGTAAACATCAGATAAGTTATTGCAGTCTGCTATAATCCGCCGGATTAACGATCTGGATAACGGTAGTAGATAGAAATGAGTCAAAAGAAAAAGTCTGGCGGTGGCAAAACAATCGCGCTGAACAAAAAAGCCAGCCATGATTATTTCATTGATGAGCGATTCGAAGCAGGAATCGCCCTGCTCGGCTGGGAAGTCAAAAGTTTGCGTGCCGGAAAAATCCAGATCGTTGAGAGCTATATCATGCTAAAAGATCATGAGGCATTCCTTTTTGGCGCGCATATCACACCTCTGCTCAGTGCATCAACACATATTAAAACCGAACCGAATCGCACAAGAAAATTATTACTTCACCGTCAGGAATTAAATAGATTAATTGGTGCCGTCGAACGTAAAGGTTTTGCATTAGTACCAACTGCTATGTACTGGAAAAATGGCAAAGTTAAACTAGAGATTGGTATGGCACGTGGTAAAAAAGCACATGACAAACGTGCCACTGAAAAAGATAGGGATTGGCAAAAACAAAAAGCACAATTATTAAGACATTAAAATATAACAGCTACCCTCTAATTTCTTACGCTTATTCCATATCAATATATTTTCTGCAAACTTTCATATAAATCACTTGTCGTACAACATAGATAATAGATTACTTCACATATTTAATGCTGTGTGATAACTAATAGTCTATAATTTCGATTGATTCTTCGGGAAACACATTGGGGGCGTACTGGCTTCGACGTGGATATGAAACCTGAGGGGCATGCCGAGGTGCAGAATACCTCGTAAATACTTCTGCAAAACTTTTAGTTGCCAACGAAGACAACTACGCACTAGCAGCTTAATAACCTGTCATAGTGCCGTCTGCCCACTGATGTGCTTGTGCACGGTGGTGTCAGGCGTCGACTCTCACAAGACCGCGATGACATTTGTCCGAGATTGATTCGTTAAACTTTAATCGGAATCGTTGTTTGTTTTCCCTGCCGTTCGGGTAGCACTCAACTAAATTTAAAGAGTCGGCTAAGCATGTAGATCCAATGGCAGAGGATTTGCGGACGCGAGTTCGATTCTCGCCGCCTCCACCATACATAAAACCACCTTCGGGTGGT
>CAYTIZ010000413.1:0-1881 GCA_964437885.1 uncultured Enterobacteriaceae bacterium | reverse complement strand
CGAATTCAGTGTCATTCAATTCTGGCACATACAATCGTATCGCCGCACCGTATTCCCCGCCATTTCCTGGTTCAAGATTACCTATTCTTACTGCTGTTCTAGCATTACCCAGAGCACCATTATTGGCTTGGGATGTACATGCTCCAGGACAATTAAGATAATCGGCAATAGAACCTTGACCAGAACCAACAACAAACGTACCGTCATCGCCTCCGAAGTCATTGGTACTGAAATAGGAACCCGTTGGATCAATGTCGGTTTGTTCCCAGTCATAGGCATAATAAGCTTCGACAGAAAGATTATCCGTCAGACCTAAGCTACCAGACACCATGCCAACAGGTATCAATGCCTCACGCAATTCAGCGCCAGGGGTACGTAAAGCCGAAACATCAACCGGGTTAATTGAGTTAATACTATTCTGAATAAAGGTACTCTCACCCCAACTTAATACCTGCTCACCAACCCTGATCTCACCAGGTACATTGCCTAAATCAAATTCATGCCAAACATAAGCATCGCGTAAAACAAGATTAGTACCCACAAGGCGCTTTGCTTTACCATCTAATTGAGTACGTGTCGTATCATCTGACACGTTATCGAGGAAACCAAGCCCGCGTATAAAAATACCTGTCGATTTATAGGAGGCATCAAACTCTGTGGTAAATTTTACTGTATTGCTGACCAGACCGGGATCGTAGTTTAAATTACCATCATCACGATTGACTGATCTCGCAGTACCGCCATTGGCGATGCCAATCAGATTAGCTGCCCGACTTTGAACTCGGTAAAGTTGACCATAACTCAGCGTCGTATCCCAGCTTCCTTTTATGGTTTTATTATTAAAGCCGACAGCACTAGCAGAAATGGGAAATTGTAATAATAAAAATGACGCGAAAAGCGGAATAGCTGCTCGCAATTTGTTTTGTTCTGAAATACTCACTAAACACCCCCTGCAAGTGAAATCTATCAGTTCATTTATTGTTTTTCTGGAACAGTGTTTATTATGACTCTAAATCACCATTCTTTTTTAGTTCCTAAAGAATACTGCAAAGTCTTAATAAGTGCAAAATCAAACACTTATATTGCAACGCAACATATTTAGATATCCTGAGATACCTTTTCTGTTGTCACCGACAATCGATGAATCAAGGTTCTGAGAAAGACTTTGAGAAACCTCACCTGACAATTTAGGGATACTTGTGAAATAACGGTGGAATTAATCTTCATCAAGGCCGTTTGACCTCGTGACTTTATTGATGCCGTACGTTTCGTCTTCGCCAGATAGCCCATTTCACCAAAACAATCCCCTTTCTGTAAGGTCCGAATCACTGATGTATTTTTCATCACTTCAACGTCGCCTTTTACGATAATATAAAAACAATCATCCATATCACCTTCAACAATGATATCGTCATTACTATCGTATTCCTGCCAGTTACTGGCTCGAAGTATTTCCCAGATTTCTGCATCAGGAAAGCCGGTAAAAAACTCCAGTTTTTTGACTGCATCAAATTTTTCCTGTGCAGAAATATCTTCTTTAGGTTTCTCAAGGCTATCAAATGCTTTGGTCAAGTCCGCCGCAAGATCCAAACCCATTTGATAACGATTGGAAATATCTTTTTCCAGTGCCCTGGAAACAATATTACTTAATGCATCAGGTAAGCCAGCCCGATGATCACTCATTGCAGGTGGCTCTTCATTCAATATCTTATTAACCAATTGCGAAAAATTATCTGCAGGAAATGCCTGACGACCTGTTAGTAGTTCATACATTACTACGCCTAAAGAATAGAGATCGGTCTGAGTCGTTACATGTTCTTTGCGAAGTTGCTCTGGCGACATGTATCTGGGGGAGCCCATCATGCCGCCCATCTGCGTTGT
>CAYTIZ010000412.1:0-1882 GCA_964437885.1 uncultured Enterobacteriaceae bacterium | reverse complement strand
AATAAATAAGCTACCTGCGCCAGCGATAAGCATACCGATACGATAGCCGGCAATATAGGTTGAAGACATTAATGCTTGTAGATCAGAAGAGGCCGATTCAATTCTATAGGCATCGATAACAATGTCTTGTGTAGCAGATGAAAAACCGAGCATTACCGCAGCTAATGCCATGATGTTTAATTGTGTTATTCCTGATGCTGGGTCGGTCATGCCCATTAATAAAATGGATGCAATAATGGCAAACTGGGAAATGAGTATCCAGGCTCTTCTTCTTCCAAGTTTTCGAGTTAAAAAAGGAAGGGGCAGACAGTCGACTAATGGAGCCCAGACAAATTTAAAAGAATAACCCAGTGCAGCCCAACTAAAAAATGTGACAGTAGAACGTTCAAGTCCAGCTTCACGTAACCACAGACCTAAAGAAGAAAATATAAGCAATAATGGAATGCCGGCAGACAGCCCAAAAAATAACATAGTAATTACACGCGGGTGTAAGAACGCTCGAAAACTCTCCTGCCAGCTTTTCATTCTCTATTGTTTATTTTCAATAAAATGTGGCTGTCTAGTTTACTCGATTTACTGAGGAATATTAAAGATATTGCGAACGTTGATATTTAGTGACCCAATTTAAAAGATCTTTTTTTATGTTTTTGTTGATGACCATCATGAAAGCCTTGTTTGTAAGCTTGTTGATATCGGCCGTGTTTATTATGGTTTGAATACGGATTGTAATAGTGTTTATTAGAACCATAGTAATGGTTTTGAGTGCTATACCTGTTTCTATAGGAATATAGTTGATGATTGTATCTGAAACTTGAGTAGGGATTGTAATTACGCTGTTTATAGTTGCTATGTGAATTATAATTGTAGCTTCGGTATGAATATGGAGCGACATTATATTTGTTATATTTGTTTTGTTTATAATGATGCTTGTTTGAATAATAATTTGAGTAATTATTCTGATACTTGTAGGCAGGTGCACCAATGATAATTTTTACGTCGGCAAGCGCACTTATTGGAAAGAATAATAAAAGTGCTGTTAAATAAAGACTATTTTTATTTGTTGATGGCATAATCTGTCTCCAATTCAGAGTGCTTCTCATTAGAGGTGTCAAAATAGAAATGGTTGCAAAAATTAATTCACCGCGGATAGAAATTCATTATTGTACTCAATGTCGCTTTATTCTCAGAGCAAACTGGATTGCACAGGAACTATTAATGACGTTTTCTGAGAAGATAGGTGAGCTTGCTTTGGTTCCATCATCAGCAGGCGTATTCACTGTATTATTGGATGGCGAGGAAATATTTTCGCGGAAGAAGCAGGAACGATTTCCTGATTCAAAAGAATTGAAACAGTTAATTCGTGACAGGATTGAACCGGACATGCCTTTAGGACATAGCGACAATTAAAACAAAAAAAACGATGTATAAAGGTTTCTTTTAGTTAATATTTCTAACGACACGAATACCGATGTGATCATAAGCCTTATTAGACTTAAATTTATCTCGTTTTTGATTCTGAATTGATTGCGGAGGTGAACTATAGGCTCCACCTCTTACTGCACGATAACTGCAATCACCGCCTTCCCATACGTCGGCATATTTTGGTGCGCCTTTATAGTTGGGGTGCCAACAATCATGTACCCATTCGCTTACATTACCCGAGCTGTCATGAACGCCAAATGGATTAGCTCCAAAACTACCCACTTTAGTCGGCTTGCGTGGATCCAGACCTGTGCCACAACCAAAGCAGTGAGCTCGGTTTGGTTCTTCTTTATAACCCCACCAGAACGGACTCTTTTTCCCCGTTGATGCCATGTATTCCCATTCTGCTTCACTAGGAAGTCGGTATTTCTCACCTGTCTCTTCAGAAAGCCATTTGGTG
>CAYTIZ010000411.1:0-1908 GCA_964437885.1 uncultured Enterobacteriaceae bacterium | reverse complement strand
CGTCGCCTAAAGCGCCTACTGTTGGTGCTCCTCTTTGCAGGGAGCGACCATGCGGCATCGTCGCGTCTTGCCTGCATGGACGCAGGTACTTAGCTTGCGTCTGGAACAAGTAAGCTGTGCCCTGAATGAAAACAGACATACTCTGAACACGCATTTTCAAGTATCACGGGTATCTAACGCTATTCAACTCTATATTGGGGAGCAGTTCAATGTCGGGCAAGCAAAGCTCAGAATTAAAAAATCGTGTCGGGATATTGGCTGTCTATTTTGTGTTACTGGTTGCAGGTATTCCCTGGTATTGGCCTAAGGATAGCAGCCTGATTATTATGGGATTACCAGCATGGGTTTTTATAGCCATATTGGTTTCTTTATTAACATCAATTTTTACCGCATTTCTTTTATTGCGATACCCGTGGCAAATGGAAATAGATTCAGATGAATAGTTTTTATGCATTTGGTCTGGATGCATGGATATTTATCGGAGTCTATCTCGGCTCATTGATATTAGTTGGCTTAGTTGCTTACAAAGCAAGAAAAGAAAATACATTAAAAGATTTCTATCTTGCCGGCAATGGATTTGGCTTGATCGTTATCTTTCTCACACTCTATGCCACGCAATATAGTGGTAATACTTTGTTCGGTTATTCAGGTAAAACCTATCGGATAGGTTATGCATGGATTATGGCGCTTCAGTTTATGACGGCGATCGTTGCCTGTTATATGATTTATGCGCCTCGTTTATATGCGCTTGCTCGAAAATATAATTACATTACTCCGACGGATTATCTTCAGCATCGATTTAATTCTCGTTGGCTTAATATTGTTGCTACGCTGATTATGGTGCTTGTGTTAAGTAATTATCTACTTGCACAACTCATGGCAATGGGGCGCGCGATGCAGGGATTTTCATCTACTGACCCAGCATTGGCCTATCAACAGGGCGTTATCTTTTTAACTTTAATCATGGTGATCTATGGCACGCTAGGTGGAATTCGAGCTGTAGCCTGGACTGATGTGATTCAAGGTATTGTATTGATGTTGGGCTTTATTATCTTATTGTTCATGTTATTTAAACAATTTGGTCCCATTTCTCTGATCACCGATGCGATTCAACAATCAAATGATTTAAGCATAAGTAATAAAGCGAAAGTGCCTGATGCTAATCGTCTACGAGAATGGTTGAGTTACATTATTATTGTAGGGCTCGGTTCAACCTTATATCCACAAGCGATTCAGCGTATTTATGCGGCGCGATCTGAAAAAGTGTTACGGCAAGGATTAGCCTTTATGGCATTCGCACCTTTATTCACTATATTGATCGCAGTCACTACGGGACTTTATGCAATTGTCACTATACCGGGTCTACAAGGTGCTGAGACTGATCAGGTTCTGGCCAGAATGTTATCGATTGTGCAAGGTGATTCGAACTTTGGCTATTGGCTTGTAGTTATTATGTTTGCAGCGATCCTGGCGGCAATGATGTCAACAGCAGACTCGGCATTACTTTCAATCTCTTCCATGCTAAGCAAAGACATATATGGTGGTTTTATAAATTCAGAAGCATCTGAAGCTAGATTAACATTACTGGGTAAATTATTTTCCTGGGGACTCATTATCATTTTAGTCTGCTTAGCGATCTATTTAAGTGATAAGACATCGCTATTGAAATTACTGGATCGTAAGTTTGATATGTTGATTCAACTCGTGCCAGCTTTTATGTTAAGTATTCATTGGAGAAGAATGCAGGCATTACCGACATTGATTGGCTTGTTGGCCGGGGTTATCTTATCGTTGTGGTTAGCTTTTGGCGGTTTTGAGTTTGTGCAAAATGGAAAGATAGCCGGTTTTCATCCGGGTTTGTTCGGGTTGATATTAAATTTTCTGACCGAGCTAACCAGATCGCAGTAT
>CAYTIZ010000410.1:0-1924 GCA_964437885.1 uncultured Enterobacteriaceae bacterium | reverse complement strand
ATTATTCCAAATAGTCGAAAAATCAAAGACGGTGAGCAAGGTTATATCGGTGCTTATCAGCATATTCCAGAAGAAGTTAGGCAAAAACTGATTACCCATATTGAATATTCTGTGACCGAATCATTGACTAAAGCCATTGTTAAGACCTGGGATATGTCATCATTAACATTACGTGTTTTATGGAAAATGGTTGCGGGTGAAGCATCGCTATCTAATATTTCTGGCCCCATAACCATCGCGACCTATGCCGGCGTCACAGCAAGTATCGGTTTGGTTTCATTTATTTCATTCCTGGCGGTCATCTCGGTCAGTCTGGGTGTGCTTAATCTACTGCCTGTTCCTATGCTAGATGGTGGTCACTTACTTTATTATTTTATTGAGATAGTAAAAGGTTCACCCGTTTCTGAAGGGTTTGAACTAAGGGGGCAGCAAGTTGGCATTGTATTACTTGTCCTGTTGATGAGTGTCGCTATTTTTAATGATATACAACGTTTAATTTAGTAGTCAGGTTTATAGCTGTATGTCACTTATTCGTGTTTTTCTCGTGTTTATTCTGCTGAATAGTTTTAGTGTGTTTTCTGTGCATGCTGATGCTTTCATTGTTGAAGATATAAAAATTGAAGGTCTGAAAAGATTACCTGATGGTACGTTATTGAACTACTTGCCGATTGTCGCGGGCGATCCCATCGATGATAATCAGGTTACTTTTGCCATTAGCGAGTTATATAAAACAGGTTTTTTTTCCAATATAAAACTTTTTCGTGATGGGGATACGTTGGTTGTCCGTGTTATTGAGCGACCCTCTATATCTGATGTGGAATTTTCAGGCAATTCAGATATCGACGACGACGCATTAAAAAGCGCACTGGTTGATATAGGTGTGACACGTGGGCAAATATATAACCGGTCGTTACTTGAACAATTAACACTTGAGCTTGAGCGAGTTTATTTCAGTCAGGGAAAATATGGCGTAAAAATCGAAACAGAAGTCACTGATCTAGATCAGAACCGTGTTGATATTAAAATTAACATATCAGAAGGCCAGGTCGCCTTAATCAAACACATCAATATCGTAGGTAATGATGTGTATAGTGATGAAAAATTACTGGATGAACTGGAATCAGGTGTGCCATCTGCATGGGCAGTGCTTTCTTCAGCTGATGATTATTCTAAACCAAAATTAAATGGTGATCTGGAAAAACTTAGATCTTATTATCTTGATCGAGGTTACATTAAATTTAAGATTGAATCGACACAGGTTTCATTAACGCCTGATAAACAGGATATTTATATCACTATTAATATTTCGGAAGGTGATCGATACAAGATTTCATCTTCCGACTTAACGGGTGAGTTAGTTGTTAATCGACAATCGATGAAATCTCAAATTCTTACTCAACCGGGTATGTTCTTTTCCAGAAGCTTGATGACATCGAGTAAAAAACGCCTGGAAAGTTTAATGGGTCGAATCGGTTATGCTTTTTCTAAGGTGAGAATCACACCGGTTATCGATGATGAGAAAAAAGAAGTAGCATTAACTTATCATTCTATTCCTGGTGAAAAAGTATATGTTCGTCGTATCAATATTTACGGAAATGATAGTACGCTAGATAAGGTCTATCGACGTGAGATGCGTTTAATGGAAGGTTCGATATTGGCAAGTAATCTACTGGATCGTTCTAAAATACGTATTCAACGATTGCCTTTTGTTGAAGTTGTTGATATTGAAATGTCACCTGTACCAGGTGCCGAAAATCAGGTCGATTTGAATGTTAAAGTTGAAGAGAAACTGGCCGGTAGTTTTAATATTGGCGCGGGTTTTTCTCAGACGCAAGGTTTGATTTTTAATGTAGGCTTAACACAGGAAAATTTACTTGGTACCGGCAACCGATTATCTTTAAATATAAATACCGATCGTGCGAAT
>CAYTIZ010000409.1:0-1926 GCA_964437885.1 uncultured Enterobacteriaceae bacterium | reverse complement strand
AACTACAGATATCAGCGCTGGCGTAGATTCGTCGTTGCTGGAATTAAAGTGATCATGTGCCTGTGCGTTAGCGCTTGCTACTATCAATGTTGCGATTAATACAATATTTTTCATCTCAATATCTCCTGATAAAGTTAAAAAAGTGAATCCTTACAGCCCCTATTATGAGGGTAGTGTCTGAATGCTATCTGAAGATAAAAAGTGAAATACTTTGGTTATGTTGTTAACGAAAATTTATTGTTAACCTGTCATTAATATAAGGTTTTTAGTTTCTATGCGACTGGCATTGCCTGAACGAGGAGAAATGAAATATAAGGCAGGGCATAAAATTTTTTGATTGTTGCATGGTATAGCCAGCAAGAGTAGATCGCTATAAACATAGGGTATTGCTGAGCCAAGTTAATGGCTTTTTTACTATGAATAAAAAAGCAGCGAGGGGTGCCCTCACCGCTTTTAGCTCTTAGCTTTTAGGTATTGCGATTACTTGCTAGCTATTTCCTCTACACCACTAGCTATCGCTGGTTTGACGTAAGCACTTAAGCGGCCGAACTGACTTACTTTAGCGTAAACACCTTTGTGTTCATTATATTTTTTCACTGCTGTCCCGTTAACTTTCATAGCAAGATCATTTGATTTTTATCAGGCAACTGATCAATCATTGGATCACCTCGAAGCAAACCCATCAACTCTCGCTTTTCAAATAGATTAAGCTGCAATAAGCGTAGAATCTGCTGCATGCTTTTATCTAACTTCGATTGAAATTTAAGGAAAGCCAATAGGAGATAAACACACATAGCGATCCATAGCTGGGTCATGACGGCATTCTTGCTAGTACCTACAAACGATTTAATTTTTAAGTTTTGCTTGATCCACTTGAAAAACAATTCCACCTGCCATCTTGATTTATAAATGTCCGCTATGGTCTTGGCTGACAAGGTGAAATTATTACTGAGAAACACATAGTGTTTGCCAGTCTCTGCATCTCGATAACCAATACGGCGAAGTCGAGTGGGGCATTTTTTTGCGGTCTGAGGGCCTGAGAATTCTATCGTTTGATCGCATATCAACCCTTTAGCTTTTAACACAGCACGGCGGCTGACAACACGATAAAGCGCATTGCTTTTTAGGCGTGTTACAAAAAATATTCCTTTATCTGTCAATGACTTATACCAGGCATAGTCATTGTAAGCTTTGTCAATTGCAACAATGCTTCCTTTGGGAAAGTTCAGTGCCCGACCTATGGTCACATCATGTTTTTTTCCTTGCGTGATGGTGACAAACTCAGGTAGGTAGCCGGCATGATTCAATCCAACATGAAGCTTGATAGCGCCCTTAGTTGTACGAAAGTTAGCCCAAGGGAACATCGACAGACACAAATCGATGGTTGATGCATCCAACGAATACAACGGGGTTTTAAAGCGAAAATCATGACCTGGAGCGACACGCTGACAGCGCGCTAACAGTTTTCCAAATAACGCTTCATACAGTGAGTAAGGTTTGTCTTCATTGATACGTGACAGGTTAGAGCGTGAAAGTTTGGCACTTCCTAAATGATATAGGCGATGAGCTTGTGCCGATATGTTGTCCACGATATCACGCAAGCTATTTCGGCCAGATAGCTGCGCCATTGTTAACGACACAAACTGTGACCATCGGGACGCCGTGCGAAACATACGGCCCGAATGATGTTGTTTTGCAAGGGTCTCGAATTCATGTCTCGGTACAAGTTTTAGTATTTGTGAAAGGATCGTATTACAATGTGCCATGGCCTGGTTTCCCTTGTTGATTCGGTGTTTTCTTGACAATTACATTGTATCAATTGCCAGGAAATCAGGCCTTCTTTCTAGTCGTTAACGGGACAGCAGTGATATGCATTTATTAATTACAGCCCCAATAAACACCTCCAATTGAAGTGATCACACCATG
>CAYTIZ010000408.1:0-1932 GCA_964437885.1 uncultured Enterobacteriaceae bacterium | reverse complement strand
CATATTTAAAGCACTTAAGGAAAAAATTTAAGAAAACCTAATTCTGGCCGATGTAGAAACTATTGGGACAGGATTAAAAAAATGAGAGATAGACGTAATAAGAAACGCCATGGCAAGAGCCGTCGAAATAATAAACGTGTTTATGCTGAACTTGATGTAAGCACTTATATCAACGATGAAGAATATATTACCAAAATGCGAAATATTTCGGGCAATGGAATACAAATTGTCAAACCTTCTAATATCGAAATGCATCCTGAGCAAGACTATAAAATACTCATTCAGAATGATAATACAAGTATAAAACTGGATGCTTCGGTTGTCTGGATAGACTTTGGTTTGATCGGACTGTGTTTTAAAAAACAAGATCAGAGAATTCAAAAACAACTCAATAAACTTTCAGAGAAATTATTACTGACAACTGATCCAGTTGAAAATATGGCTAATTTAATCTAAATCCTTATTCATCATGTGATTCGCTGTTTGCGTAAAAGATGACATTAGCTGTTCTTTAAACATGGTATCAAGCTTCAGTTCGTTCAATGCTTTCTGCATACACATTAACCATTGATCGCGTTCTTTATGCCCTATGGGAAATGGCAAGTGTCTGGTGCGTAAACGTGGATGTCCAAAAGCGACAATATAACGATCCGGCCCACCCATCCAGCCACTAAGAAACATATATAATTTTTCTCGGGCACTACGCATATCTTTTGCATGCAAATCACGAATCAGTTTTGCTTCAGATAAAGTTTCCATATTGTCATAGAACAGAGTGACTAATTGCTTTAAACCTTCATCACCACCGATGCGTTCATGTGCTGTTTTTATTTCTGGTTCGTTCATGATTTAAGTATTAACAATTAATTAATCTATTAAGTTGAACATGTTATAATAGACGGAGATGAATAAACAGATAGTAAAAATACATCGTCTTGACGAATATGATGAAATAAAAGATAACCTTGATTATTGGTTATCCCGTCCTGCATCCGAACGTACTGCAGCTGTTGACCAACTAAGACAGGAATTCAATGGAAGTTCAATCAGATTTCAAAGAACTGCTAGAATTATTCAATTCTCACAAGGTTGATTATCTCGTAGCTGGTGGGTTTGCGCTGGCCTATCATGGTGCTCCACGTTATACCGGCGATATCGATCTATATGTAAAACCCGATATTGAAAATGCAAATCGTATTATCAATGCTCTAGAAGATTTTGGCTTTGGCAGTCTGGAATTATCTAAAGAAGATTTTATAAAAACGGGACAAATTATTCAGCTTGGAATGCCACCCGGACGAATTGATATTATTACATCAATTAGTGGCGTTAACTGGGAAGAAGCGAAAGCTGGAGAAGTGACAGGAACTTGCGGAGGAGTATCCGTTAATTTTCTTGGGCGTGAACAATTCGTCAAAAACAAGAAAGCGACAGGCAGAAAAAAAGATTTGGCTGATCTTGAAGCATTAGGAGAAAAGCCAGAATAAATTTTTAATCACAAGTTAATCGTTACCTTGGTGCCCACATCAATCAAATCAAATATTTCAATAATTTCATTATTTCGCATTCGTACACAGCCTCTTGAACCAGGTTGACCCATAGCTACATCATCAGGAGAACCATGAATGTAGATATAGCGATCATGGCTATCGACATTATGGCTTTCTTTATGGCCTTTATTCTTTCCTTCTTCCATGCCACTCAACCAGAGTATGCGCGTTAATATCCAGTCACGTTCTGGGTACTGTTCGCGTAATGATGGCTGATAAATTTCTCCGGTTGCAACTCTACTTACAAATACGGAATTTACTTCAGCGCCATCACCAATTTTCTCAGAAATAACATGTCTACCACAGGGTGTGCATTCGCTATGCATCTTCTCACCGGAGCCATTCCTGGCCGTAGAGACAGAATATTGCTTAAGTTGTTTAT
>CAYTIZ010000407.1:0-1937 GCA_964437885.1 uncultured Enterobacteriaceae bacterium | reverse complement strand
TATTTGAGGATTTGAAATCCCGCTGAATTCTGTATTTTGGGGTAACTTGGGTATTAACATTCGATGTGTCGTTTTTTCCATGATAAAGTCATAAACAATGCATTGAAACCATAAAAAATGGATTTGCGATGAAACACACAGTAAAAAAACAAGCATCAGAAAGCAAGCTCGATCTTGTCTATATGCTTAATCTACTTGAAAAAGATGGTCTGATAAAAGCACAACAGCGAGTTCAACTGGCTAATATCAATGCGGATCAAAGTAAAATTCAAATTCATCCATTAATATCTGTTGCTGAACAAGGTTGGCAAGCTTCTACAAAACCAAGCTACCCGCTAAGCCTGGAAACACTGACAAAATGGTTCGCTGAAAAAATAAATCAGCCCTATTTACGGATTGACCCATTAAAAATAGATGTGCAAAAAATCACCTCTATAGTATCTCAGGCCTATGCATCAAAATTGAAAATATTACCCATAGAAGTCAATGAAACAGAACTTACTATTGCGACGTGCGAACCATTTATTACAACATGGGAAAGTGAACTTGCACGTATTGCAAAGCTGAAAATTAAACGTGTCATTATTAACCCGAGAGATATTGATCGCTACCTGGTAGAGTTTTATGGCATAAGCAAATCTATTATCGGTGCTGTAAGTGAAAAAACAGATGAGCCCATTGCTTTAATTCAAAGTTTTGAACAACTGGTAAAATTAGGTAAAGCCGGGGAGCCTGATGCTAATGATCAACATATCGTTAGTATTGTTGATTGGTTATTACAATTTGCTTTCGAACAACGCGCCAGTGACATTCATCTTGAACCCAGGCGAGAAAAAGGACGAATTCGTTTTCGTATAGATAGTGTTTTGCATGTAGTGCATGAACTTCCAGTCGTCTTAATGGGAGCCATTACCAGTCGTCTAAAATCACTAGGCCGAATGGATGTTACTGATCGCCGTCGACCACAAGATGGAAGAGTAAAAACGATAACTCCCTCTGGAAAAGAAGTTGAAATGCGATTATCTACCATGCCAACTACTTTCGGAGAAAAATTGGTAATACGTATTTTTGACCCTGAAATGCTGGTTAAAACTTATAAAGAACTAGGCTTTACACAACACGACCAAACACAACTGAATGACATGTTGGATAACCCACATGGGATCGTTCTTATTACTGGACCAACAGGTTCAGGCAAGACAACCACGCTATATTCCGCACTTAACCAAATATCCAAACCAGAAATTAATATATGTACGATTGAAGATCCAATTGAAATGGTTGAGCCTCAATTTAATCAGATGCAAGTGCAAAAGGCTATAGATGTTGATTTTGCATCCGGGGTCAGAACACTGCTTAGACAAGACCCCGATATAATAATGATTGGTGAGATTCGTGATCAAGAAACTGCAGATGTTGCTATTCAGGCTGCACTTACAGGACATCTTGTCTTGTCCAGTTTGCATACAAATGATGCTCCCTCTGCAATTACTCGTTTAATTGATATCGGCATGCAACCTTTTCTGTTAAACGCAACTATACAAGGCATTGTTGCACAAAGACTCTTGAGAACATTATGTGTTCATTGCAAAAAACTTGTTGCGACAGATAAACAAAGCTGGCAAGAATTTGCTAGTCCTAATAAATTAAAAATGCCGCCTAAAATCTGCAAACCTGTAGGCTGTGATGAATGTCGACACACAGGATATATGGGACGAGCAGGTATTTACGAAATATTAACCATGAATTCAACTCTACGAGAGAACATCACACCACATACAGAACTGGATATATTGCGTAAAATCGCTTTAAAAAGTGGTATGCGCCCATTGAAAGTAGGCGGCGCACAAAAAATCGCAGATAGTTTAACTACACTCGAAGAAGTTTATTCTGTACTACCTCAGCATGAGACGTAAATAAGTGAAGTGTGAAACGTT
>CAYTIZ010000406.1:0-1944 GCA_964437885.1 uncultured Enterobacteriaceae bacterium | reverse complement strand
TTTGCTTATCCTGAAATTACCATAATAATCAGTTACTTCCGAGCGTAACAACTTGATTCTGCGTTGAGCTCGTTGGAGTCGCTTTGTCGTTCTTACGATACCAACGTAGTCCCACATAAAACGCCTGATTTCATCCCAATTATGGCTGACAACGACTTCCTCATCTGAATCTGTGACGCGGCTTTCATCCCACTCGGGAAGTTTACCCGGCATTTTCGTGGCGGCTAAAGATTGCCGGATGTCTTTAAAAGCGGCATGTGCAAAGACGACGCATTCCAGTAAGGAATTACTTGCCATGCGATTTGCACCATGCAAGCCAGAACAACTAACTTCGCCAATAGCATACAGACCTGATATGTCGGTTTGACCATTTTGATTAATCATTACGCCACCACAAGTATAATGTGCTGCCGGGACAACGGGGATTGGCTCTGATGCCATATCAATACCTAAATCCAGACAACGTTTATTAATGGTAGGGAAGTGTTGTTCAATAAATTTTATCGATTTATGCGAAATATCCAGGTAGACACAATCAAGACCTAAACGCTTCATTTCGTAGTCGATTGCCCGTGCAACGACATCTCTTGAGGCTAATTCTTCACGCGGGTCATATCGATGCATAAAGCGTTTGCCATTTTCCAGAATTAATTTTGCACCTTCACCTCTTAATGCCTCGGATATAAGAAATGATTTTGCCATTGGGTGGTACAGGCAGGTCGGATGAAACTGAATAAATTCCATATTTGCAATGCGACAACCGGCACGCCAGGCCATGGCAATTCCGTCGCCAGTACAACTGTCCGGGTTGCTGGTATAAAGATAAGCTTTACCGGCTCCGCCAGTGGCAAGAATGATATTACGAGCACTGAAAACGCCGACTTTATTACTATTAATATCAAGCACATATGCACCAAGACAGCGGTTGCCGGGTTTTGCTAACTTTTGTGTCGTAATTAAATCGACAGCGATGTGATGTTCATATAAATCGATATTAGGATGCGCTCTAACCCGTGACTCAAGTGTTGTTTCTATCGCTTTACCAGTCGCATCAGCAGCGTGAATGATACGTCTGTGGCTATGACCGCCTTCTTTATGTAGGTGAAAAGGTGAATTTGATCCAGCTTCTTCATTTGAACGAGTGAAATCAACTCCAAGGTCAACAAGCCATTTAATACTTTTATGCGCGCGCTCAACAACAAATCGAACAATGTTTGGGTCACACAGTCCCACACCCGTGGCTAGGGTATCTTCAATATGCGATTCAATTGAGTCATGTTCGTCTAATACGGCGGAGACACCGCCTTGTGCATATAAGGTGGCGCCTTCAGTTAGCGTATCTTTGGATAAAACGGCGATATTGGCGTGATCAGCCAGCTTTATGGCGAGACTGAGCCCCGCAGCACCACTGCCAATAATTAATACGTCATGTTGTTGTTGGTCATACATCTTGCTTAAGGTAAGATAGCTCTTTTTTTATCTAAGTCTTTGATTGTTTAATATTAAACTATTTTAATATCTCTTTTATACCCATGATACATGGAAATGTAATATCCCTAGCACGCCCGTTTTCATCCACTGCGGCGTCGCCTAAAGCGCCTACTGTTGGTGCCCTCTTTGCAGGGAGCGGCCATACGGCATCGTCGCGCCTTGCCTACAGGACGCAGGTATTTAGCTTACGTCGGGAACAAGTAAGCTGTGCCGTGAATAAAAACGGACGCACTTTGAACACTGTATTTCCAAATATCATGGGTATGTGCAATCCAGAAATTGAATTGCATATTGCAATACATAAAATAATAGCACATGAGGATGGCCCAGATGGCCGATAAAGTTACAGATAAGCAATTAATAGAACGCGTTAAAAATGGCGAAAAGGCGGCCTATGATTTGCTTGTGCTTAAATATCAGCAGAGGATTATTAACCTTGTTTCCCGCTTTGTC
>CAYTIZ010000405.1:0-1952 GCA_964437885.1 uncultured Enterobacteriaceae bacterium | reverse complement strand
GTTTATTGCCTTGTTGTACTTGCCAGTAATTTACATCTAATGCATCTGGAATATTAACGCTGGCAACCGGTGTTGTTTCAGTCGCGCCGTAACCCTCATAAATATCTTTATTAAATTTCAGTTTGAAGGCTTCCCGCACATCTGGTCTTAGTTTTTCTGCACCAGCAATAATAATACGCAAGGACTCCAGCATTAATGGATGTATGCGACGGTTTTTTGTGTAGAGTCGTAAAAATGTTGACGTGCCACAAAAAATAGTTGCGCGGTATTTAGCGATGGCTTTTGCAATATTAACCGCATCGGTGGGATCGGGATGACAAACCATTGGAATACCTTCAACCAATGGCATAAATGTCGTTACTGTTAAACCAAAAGCGTGAAACAAGGGTAAACTTGCCATTACCACATCGGTATCCTGCGTATTTAACATGTCTGAAATCTGTTTCAGGTTAGCCATAATATTACGATGACTTAACATGACGCCTTTAGGTGTGCCTTCACTGCCGCTGGAAAATAAAATCGTTGCAGGAGAATTAATATCTACGTTCTTGCAATACAATAACTTCAATAACCATGCTGGTGAAATAATAACTGTTACTAATGTTCGCAAACTTGTTGCCTTACTGAGATCTGATTTCCAATCTTCCATATAAAGAAATTGACACTGAGGAAATGCATCGTTTAGATCAATCCCTTTCTTTGCAAGTTTCTCCATGAATTTGCGTGAAGTATAAATTGTTTTAACACCCGCTTTAGTCACTGAACCTTGTAAAGCTTCACGACTGGCACTAAAATTTAAATTCACCACAGTCTTACCACGAATAATGGCTGCCATGTTAGCAATACAACCGGCACTACTGGTTGGTAATAACAGGCCTACATTCTGCTCGGGGGAATGCTTCTTGATTAATCGGGAAAAACAAATCACGCTAGCCAGAAATTTATTGCCATTTAAAGGGCCAGCAATCGAATCAGCCACGGTTAATTCATCACCATTACGTTTCGCTGTATCAATGAATGCAGCACCAATAGAGGGTAAATTACTGGTGTAATGTTCCCATGAATCTATGGATAAATCGAAAATACGTCTCTTCAAATTTTCTGGCGTCGTATCTATTGGTAGTAGTTCACCAAAGGAAACAATAATGTCGTGTTTAATACCACTACTACGCAGATTTTTTAACTTTTCACTGGAACGTGAAAACCAGCTTCCCCATAAACCGCGTAGATAAAAAGGCAAAATAACAGCATTAGCGTCTTCTGCCGCTTTTTCATAACCACGTTGGAATTCTGCTAATTGCCCTGTACGACTAATAGTACCTTCCGGGAATAAACAAACCACATCGCCGTTATTCAAACTGTTATTAATTTCTTTAAGCGCCGTACGACTCGCACCTGCTGAGATCGGAATGACGTTAAAAATATCCAGAAACCATTTTAGATACCAACGTTCGTAAATATTACGAATCATAACGAAGCGTATTGGTCGTGGTGATGCCATCTGCACAATACCCCAATCAATCCAGCTAATATGATTACCCAACATCAAAACACCACCTGTCTCAGGAATATTTTTCAGACCCAATACTTCAAGACGATAACGATGACCAATGATGTAACTAACGATAAAACGAACTAATGACTGTGGTAATTTATAAACGGTATAAAATGTACTTACAACTGCAACGACAAATAAAATATTAAAGAGTCCTAAGCTGCCCATACCCATCATAGCAAATACGACAGTAAGCCCAAGAAAACTCAGCATAAATAAATTTTGTATAAAATTATTGCCGGCCAGGATACGACCAAGTTCATCTTCTGCGGCATGAAACTGGATCAAGGCATTCAGTGGAATAAGTAACAAACCACCAAACACACCCCAGGCAAAGAAATTAAGCATTTGAAAATAAACATTACCAAGCATCGGCAAGGCTAATAGACAAAGCGCA
>CAYTIZ010000404.1:0-1960 GCA_964437885.1 uncultured Enterobacteriaceae bacterium | reverse complement strand
GTCAGTCATTTTCAGTCGCACTGGGTAAGTATATGGCGGGTTATCAAGCCAAATTACAGGCAACAGATAACATCGTCATCATGGGGCTGGATTCTGCAACACCGGGCCGCATGGCGGTGACCTATTATCAGGAGTTCTTTCCAGAAGAATATATTGATCGGATTAACCTGTGGCATGAACAGTTTTCTTGGCCTCAACGACGCTATTTCAAAAAAGATAAAGAAAATAAAGATGGTAAATCACAGCTCGAATTCCCAAGCACTCCATCACCTAGAGCCATTTGGGAGGCAACCTATGGCAAACAAATTACCGATTCCCTCAAGAAAAGTACCGTAGAGCGTATATTGCCTTGCATAATTGAGGCGCGTCCATTTCCACCTGACCTGGTTAATAAAGCGACACAAAGAGCCGGAAACCGCGCGGTAAAACGATTATCTAACCAGTATTCCAACTGGCAAAGTGAAAAAGACGCATGGGAAAGAGATTTGAGTGTGGCTTGTGCTTTATTTAGAGGTTTTAGTAAACGTGACCCGAACCAGATCGAGGAGTATGAAATGGCTTTAGAAGAAAATAGAACAACACGAGACTACCTTTATGGTCGCTTGCTGGCAATCGCAGAAAAAATTGAAGAAATGGCAATGGTTATTGCAAAAGAAAAGGTGAGAACAACACATGCCAGTCGTTTGATGCAACGATTTTCAGATCACCCGGCATCAACTTGGGTGACTATTGAAAAAGGCATTAACCCTTATCAACAAAGATTAAGAAATAATATTCCTCCACTTGAAAACGCATACAAGCGATTGCTTGATGATGTTTTCGATGCTTTCAATAGTGATGATTTCATGTCATCGGACAAACTTACAGGAGAATACCTTTTAGGTTATCACTGTCAACGAAAATGGCTGTGGGATCATAAGTTGAAAAAAGGAAAATGGGTGCTTAAAGAAACTAATGAAGATGATGAATTTCAAACTGAAGGAGATGAAAAATGAGCTTACAAAACAAAATAGATTTTGCACTGATATTCAGTGTTAACAACGCCAACCCTAACGGTGATCCATTAAATGGGAATCGTCCGCGCACCGATTATGATGGTTTCGGGGAAGTCTCCGATGTCTGCTTAAAACGCAAGATACGGGATCGGTTGCAAGAGTGCGGGGAAAATATATTTGTGCAGTCAGATGAGAAGAAAACCGATGGTATGCCGAGTTTAAAAAACCGTGCAGAGTCTGAAGAGCATGGATTGGGTAAAGATGCATTTAATGTTAAAAAGACAACACCTGAAGAAACGGCTCGGCTCGCTAGTGAGAAGTGGATTGATGTGCGTAGTTTTGGTCAACTGTTTGCTTTCAAGACAGATACTAAAGATGGTGTTTCTATTCCAATCCGGGGGCCGGTATCTATTCAGTCCGCTTTTAGCATTGAACCAATCAGTATTACCAGTACCCAAATTACCAAAAGCGTGAGTGGTGAAGGTGATGGTACCAAAAAAAGCTCTGATACGATGGGTATGAAACACCGAGTCGATAACGCAATTTATGTGACCTTTGGTGGTATGACACCACAATTGGCTGAGCGTACCGGCTTTAGCGATGAAGATGCAGATACAATCAAGCAGGTTCTTCCCAAACTGTTTGAAGGCGATGCCTCTTCTGCGCGCCCGGAAGGAAGCATGGCAGTAGAAAAAGTTATCTGGTGGAAGCACAACAACAAGTCAGGCCAATATTCATCTGCGAAAGTTCATCGCACCCTTTCTGTAAATAACGATGGAAGCTATTCTCTAGAGAGCCTGGATGGGCTTATGCCTGAAGAGATAGACGGATTTTAGCTTAAACTCATCTGCATCCCTTATTATTTACGAACATGAACGATGACATCGAGTTTCTCATGCTCTCAGCTTTGCAACACTACGCCTATTGCCCAAGGCAGTTTGCTCTAATCCATAACGAACAAGTGT
>CAYTIZ010000403.1:0-1964 GCA_964437885.1 uncultured Enterobacteriaceae bacterium | reverse complement strand
GTATCAGAAGCGGAAGTATTTGCCAGTGAGTTTAGTCAGGCTTATGAAAGAAGGATTAGTCAGTTTACGACTTAGGATTTTTAGAATTTACTAATTAGCGAACTATCATAACAATCCATTTGACTTAGCTATAATTAATACGGCAATGATTGCAAAAAATATTATAATAAGAAGTTTTGTATTGCTTTTGATTCGCTCGGAGCATTTTATATATATTTGGCAAGATCGTTGCCGGCTAAATTCTCCATTCACGGTATGTAATAAATGCTATGACACTATCAATAATGATCAAAGCAAGAATATTTTCTGTAGACATTGATATATAAAATTATGCAAGACTTCTTATCCCGTATATTAATACTATCTAAATTTTAATATATCTGAATATTGGGAGATAAATACCGTTCAAACACTACGGAAGTTCAAACATCCTCAGAACACGGGTGAGTTGATCTGTAAGTTATCCAGTTCCAATGGCTTATCCAGTTTTTCCAGTATTTCTTCCTGTTGATGAAGACGCAATATATCGTAATAGCGTCTAATTTGGCTGACAAATTGAACCGGTTCATGTCCTCTGGCATAGCCGTGTTTGGTTTTTTCATACCATTTTTTTTTGCTAAGTTTAGGTAAATGTTTTTCAACATCAATCCAGACGTTTGGATCATCCCCCAAAGATTCTGTTATTACACGAGCATCTTCCAGATGACCTAAACCAACATTGTATGCGGCTAAAGACATCCATGAACGATCAGGCTCAGGAATTCTTTCTGGTAAAGACTCTTTTAATATATTCAGATATTTTGCACCACCAATAATACTTTGTTTGGGATCAAGACGATCTTCAACACCGACGCGTTTGGCGGTATCTTGAGTTAACATCATTAAACCCCGAACGCCGGTATGAGAACGTGCTTCCTCATTCCAATGTGATTCTTGATAACTGACAGCCGCAAGCAAGCGTTCATCGAATTTATTCTTCATGGCTGCATTTTTAAAGTAAGGGCTATAGTCTGGTAACTTATTTTCTATTCGTTTTAGGTAGTAAAGAATGTCGACATAATCAAAGACATTAAGGTGGTGAAAATAATTGTTATGTTTTTTTTCAAGTTGGCTACTTTGTTTATATGTGTTAATAAAATTATTTGCTGAAATAGAAATGGACTTGTCATCATCGTTATTATAGGTAAGCCAGTGTGATAAATATTTTTTAGGCAAGGTAAAAGCAATTTTTATTTCAGGGTACAGATATCGATAGTAAGTATAAATATCTGCATTAATGACACTGAGTTTGAAATTATTCAGGTTTACTTGTTCCAACACTTGCCGAGTATTGCCATTAGGTAACTCTAGCCAAAATAGTGAAGGATAATCTGCTTTAAGCTTCGATAAAACCAATGAAGGTTTGCTACCTTTGGCAACAATAACCGTACTAGGTGTAATTTCTTCGATTGATTTTGGCAATTTGTCATTGCGATGACCAATCACATACCATGCGTTTTCGTTATAGGCTGTTCCATTCAGAATTTTATTATCAGGGTAAGGTGGTGAATTCCCAGCAATGCCAATATGGACTTTACCTTGTTTTAATAGCGTAGCAATTTCACCAATTGTATTGGCTCTGATTATTTCAAGCTCTGTTCCAAGTGATGCGGCATAAGCAGATATGATTTCGTAGTCATAGCCCCGAATCAGTGATTCATCGGGGAAATAGAGTGGTGGCGTCGCTATTAGAGCCACACGCAGACTTGCTCGGGACTGAATTCGTTCAAGCTGTGATAGGCCATCTGAACAGCCACTTAAGCTTGTTGCAAGACAGAGCAGTAGAAACTGGCACAGATACCATTTCACGATTGATCTTTTGTCCTCAGCGTTGTCGCCTAAAGCGCCTACTGTTGGTAAAAACGCACCAAAAGCACTCGTTTCACTCGCGGGGCAGGCTCTACTCAATCGGTCATTTATAGTTA
>CAYTIZ010000402.1:0-1973 GCA_964437885.1 uncultured Enterobacteriaceae bacterium | reverse complement strand
TCAACAACTTACGCTGGAAAATGGTGAGTGGGTTATTAAAAAAATTAATTAATAAGAAGAAAGGTTTAAATGGGTAAAAATATAATTGTATTGGGTACTCAATGGGGTGATGAGGGTAAGGGAAAGATAGTTGATCTGTTAACGGAAGATGCTGCAGCCGTTGTGCGTTTTCAAGGTGGACATAATGCCGGTCATACCGTTGTCATAGAAGGCAAGAAAACCATTCTTCATTTAATTCCATCAGGCATATTGCACGAAGGTGTTGAGTGTCTTATTGGTAATGGCGTTGTACTAAGTCCACATGCGTTAATGGAAGAGATTAATATGCTGGAAGAAAATGGTATTTCGGCACGATCATTAATAAAAATCAGCGAAGCCTGTACATTAATATTGCCATACCATATTGCACTTGATCAGGCGCGTGAAAAAGCCAAAGGCAAAGCAGCTATTGGTACTACGGGAAGAGGGATTGGTCCTGCTTATGAAGATAAAGTAGCAAGACGCGCGTTACGAGTTGGCGATCTACTGAATGATGCGCTTTTAGCAAGCAAGCTTGAGGAAATACTGGAATATCATAACTTCATGCTTACGCAATATTATAAATGTGATGCGATTGACTATCAGGAATCTCTGGATGACATAAGAAAATTATCTGAAGACTTAATTCCGATGGTTTCTGATACAGGTAGTCGTCTTAATGAATTACATGCAGAAGGCAAAAATATCATGTTCGAAGGAGCTCAAGGCACCTGGCTGGATATTGACCATGGCACTTACCCTTTTGTGACATCATCGAATACCACTGCAGGCGGTGCAGCAACAGGAACCGGCTTTGGCCCATGTGATTTTGATTATATATTGGGAATTACCAAAGCCTATACCACGCGAGTAGGTTCTGGTCCGTTTCCAACAGAATTATTTGATGATACAGGTGAACATCTCGCCAAAGTAGGTCATGAATTTGGTGCAACCACAGGTAGAGCAAGACGTTGTGGCTGGTTTGATGCAGTCACACTTCGTCGTTCAGCACAAATCAATAGTTTAACTGGTTTATGTATTACTAAACTGGATGTCCTCGATAAATTGGAAACGATTAAAATTTGTACTGCTTATGAAATAAATGGAAAAACAATTGATATTCCTCCCATCGGTGCGGAATTTTTTGCTGAATGCAAACCAATATATGAAGAACACTCGGGTTGGCAATCAAATACAGTAGGTGCAACCGATTATAATGATTTACCAAAGAAGGCGATTGATTACCTGAATCGACTTTCTGAAGTAACAGGTGTGCCTATTGATATTATTTCAACTGGACCAGATCGTGCGGAGACGATCGTCCTGAAAAATCCATTTAAATAAGTGGGGTCAGATGAAACTTTTCTACTGACATTCCCTTATAATAAGTTAAACATCACTACTCAATTGGTTACAAGGAAGCAACCATGGCGCATTTCATTTACCTCGACTATGTCCTCCCGGCATCCCCCAGCATGTGATACAGCGCAGAAACAACAGAAGTGTTTGTTTTTCGAATGAACAAGATTTTTCCTCTTTCGCGAGTTGGTAAAAAAATATTCACAAGAATTTGATGTCGCTGTTCATGCTTGGGTGTTTATGACAAACCATTTCTATTTGCTTGTAACACTGACGAATAGCAATGGGGTATCAGCAATGATGCAGGCACTGGGTCGTCGATATGTTCGTTATTTTAATCATACGTATCGTCGAACAGGCACGCTTTGGGAAGGTCGTTTCAAATCAAGCCTTGTTCAGTCTGAAATTTATTTATTACAGTGTTACCGATATATTGAATTAAACCCCGTTCGAGCTGATATGGTAGAAGAACCATCAGTATATGTCTGGTCAAGCTATAGGTGTAATGGTTTAGGTGTTGAGTCTGAACTTTGTACTTCGCATCACTGCTGTCCCGTTAAGGATTAAAAAACAGGCCTGAGATCCTATTAAATTTG
>CAYTIZ010000401.1:0-1983 GCA_964437885.1 uncultured Enterobacteriaceae bacterium | reverse complement strand
ATATTAATTATGATCATAAAAAAATAAATCTAGAAAAACAGCTTTGCTTGCATAATTAGAGTGGATTTCTTGTTTGGTTTTTTGTCACCAACAACAAAGCAGAAGTCGTGTGGGAAAACCAAGCCGATGTGTATGGTTATGAAGGGCCAGAGGTAAGCACTACAAATAGCTTTACTCAGCCAATTCGTTTTCAAGGGCAGTATTTAGATGAAGAGAGCGGCCTACATTACAACCGCTACCGTTATTACAGCCCCAAACAACAACGTTTTATAAATCAAGACCCGATTGGTTTAGTGGGTGGAATCAATCATTACCAATATGCTCCGAACCCGGTTAATTGGGTTGATCCGTTTGGGTTAATGTGTAAAGAAGGTGAGAGAAAATTAAAAATAAGCTTAGAGAAAGCAGTTAACGAAGGCGTAATTAGTAGGGAGCTACAAAGAGATCTATTAGAAGCTGCACAAATTGGATTCATTACCCCAAAAGAGATTAAACAGAAATTAATTACAGGGAATCCAGCTTCGTTACTTATATTGAATGGGATGGAAAAGCCAAGCCCAATGACCACTCAATCTATAATTGACGAATGTATTGACGGACCACCTTCAGTTGATGAATTAATTAACTCAGACTTAGATATAGTGACCAGTTTAATTGGGAAAGAGGGGGAAGAGTTCAAAAATCACGTATTAATGAATTACCATTTAGATCCTGATATGAAGGCTTTAACTCGTGATGAGTTTTTATCACTAGCAGTATATACTACAGACCTTTACAAGCCTATTAATGCAGGTCTTCGAGGCTTTTCACCTGAGGATAAGGAAAAGTGGGCTCGGGTTGTTGCTGATACTGACCAAGCGTTAATTAAACTAGCAGAGAACTCAGCATTAAGGCATGAGGGACAGGTTATTCGTGGAGATGAATTCAGCGATGACTTATTAGAGGAACTGTTCCCTATTGGCGGCATACACCATGAAAAAGGTTTTAAAAGCTCATCGAGCAATTTAGATAAGCCTTTTAGTGGGAATACTAAAATAATGATAACTTCTAAAAGCGGGGTTAATATTGCCAATAATGCCGCAGTCAAGCCTGATGAGGAAGAAGTACTGTTTAAGTCAGGAACGAAATTTAAAGTTATTAGTCGTATTAAGGTAAATGGTACAAACTTCATAGAGTTGGAAGAGGTTTAAAAATGAGTGACAAAAAATATTATGATGATTCTGGTAAGTTAATTACCTCTTCCACAATAATTCGAATGTTAGAAATGGAAAACAAAATCCCTAATGATCTTCGATTTCCTTTTATGACAAATAAATTAAGTGGTTCTAGAGAGCCTCATAAAACACAATGGATGTCATCATATAATGTTTATCGCATCGCTGTTCCAAGGCCAACTGATGAGCAATGTAAAGAATACTATCAAAGAATTCAAGTTGATTATGATGATGACATCAATCGTTTCCGAGGGGCTTTGCTAGGATGCGCGTTAGGTGACTCTTTAGGTACAACGCTTGAATTTAAGGCCCCTGGAACATTTGAGCCGATTAATGATATTGTGGGTGGTGGGCCATTTAACTTGAAGGCAGGAGAGTGGACTGACGATACTAGCATGATGTATTGCTTAGCTCATAGCCTTGTTCGTACTAAAATTTTTGACCCAAAAGATCAAATGGATTTGTATTCTAAATGGTGGAAAGATGGTGTTTTTAGTGTTAATGGTAAATGTTTCGATATTGGAAATACCGTAATTCATGCACTGAAAAATTATGAACGAACAGGTGATCCTATAGCTGGTGATACAGATCCTAATTCAGCTGGAAATGGTTCGTTGATGCGTTTAGCACCAATACCGATTCGTTACTATTACAGCTTCGAAGACGCGATTAAATACGCTGCTTTAAGTTCTAAAACAACTCATGGTGCAGAAGAAGCAGTAGATGCGTGCCGATATTTTAGTGGGTTAATTTGGGGAGCTTTACATGG
>CAYTIZ010000400.1:0-1994 GCA_964437885.1 uncultured Enterobacteriaceae bacterium | reverse complement strand
TATTTGAGGATTTGAAATCCCGCTGAATTCTGTATTTTGGGGTAACTTGGGTATTTACTAAGTTACTTCGAAAATAGTTTTACTGTAAGGGAACAGACACTCTGTATA
Source organism: uncultured Enterobacteriaceae bacterium (assembly GCA_964437885.1). Taxonomy (GTDB): domain Bacteria; phylum Pseudomonadota; class Gammaproteobacteria; order Eutrophobiales; family Eutrophobiaceae; genus UBA7359. The sequence goes on along the minus strand of CAYTIZ010000400.1, from coordinate 1,886 downwards.
ATGGTCTTCTAATAAGGCAGCAACACTTGTAGCAATAAATTAATTAGATTTACTGGAGTCAATATGAAGTTTAGTGTGATTTTTTTATTTGGTTTTTTTATCTCATCACCCGTTATAGCGGACAATTCTTTAAGTGAAGAACTAAAGGCAGCGATAGCCGGGTTTTTGCCAGATGTTGAGATTGACAGTATCCAGCCTACACCTATAAAGGGTCTTTATCAGATTGTAATCGGCCCAGATATTATTTACATGACACAAGATGGCGCTTATGTAATCAAAGGTGAAATACTGGATATTAAGGAGCGAAGAAATTTAACGGAAGATGTTCGTGCAAATGCCAGAGTTAAATCACTTAATAATATTGATAAAGATGACTATATTGAATTTGCTGCTGAAAATGCCCAGGATGCAATTTATGTTTTTACAGATGTTGATTGTGGTTATTGCAGGAAACTTCACCGTGATGTACCGGAACTCAATGCAAAAGGCATAAGTGTACGTTATCTGGCATATCCTCGTGCAGGAGTGAATTCCGCAGTAGGGCAGGAAATGAGTAGTATATGGTGTGCCGAAAATAGACAAGAAGCATTAACGGCAGCGAAAAACAGGGAGTCAGTTGAAGCCAAAACATGTGATGATCCTGTTGCAGAACAGTATGAACTTGGACGGAAACTGGGCGTACGAGGAACACCGTCAATTTATTTGCAAAATGGTCGGAATCTTCCAGGTTATTTGCCGCCAGATGAAATTATAAGACAGCTTAAAAACAGTAAGTAATGTGTTTAATTATTAAATCCCAAACCTTTTACTGATTTAATAATAGCGGTCGTCAGGCGGCCATCCTTTTCTGTGTTGGTTACTTTTATAGGTAGAAAATCCAGATCATAAGCACACCATAAAAAAGTTTCCTGTTTTTTATTTGATTTGTGTAGAGCAAGTTTAATGGTATTAAATTCGCCAAGTGGTGTTTTCAATGTTTCGTCGGCAATACGTTTAAACATATATTGTTTTATTTTGCCACCATCAGCAATGGCGTAGTTTTCAGGAATATGTGCTGACTTAAGATCAGACATAATCGTTAATTGATAAAGTAATTTATCCTGAATTCCGGTTTGAGTTTGCATATACCATGTTGATTCGTTAATACGGTTAGTAATTTTCTTTTTCTCCCAATTGAAGTTTATTTCTACGTCTCTTTCTTTCTTTCCCTTGGTATGTTGATAGGTGTAATTCAGGGGTGTGAAATAGGAACCGATTAAATCCCATGTGCTAACTTCAAGTATGTGAACTTTTTTTATAAGCGCAATGAAACCGGTGGTTCTGCTTTCTGAGCGAAAGGTATATTTACCATCTTCTTGCTGAAAGAAACGCCGTTGCATCAGTCCAACTTTCGTGTCATTGCTGTATAAAGTGTAATTTGCTTCGAAAAAAGGAGGAATTTTATCGCTAGCCATACATACAGATGCACTAATCAGCGAGTAAAGTAAAAATAGATGCGTTTTAACCAACATATTGAATACTATGACAATTATCGTGTGTTAAAATTCCTTGAATTGACCTAAATAAGAATTACTTAATTACAATGCAAGAAACCATTTTTAAGCCTAGAGATTCGGCAAAAGTTCTAGTCGTTGGTGACATTATACTTGATCAATATATTTATGGTGAAACCAATCGTATTTCGCCTGAGGCGCCTGTTCCCGTTGTCCGAGTGGAAAATACGGAAGAGCGACCCGGTGGAGCAGCAAATGTTGCCGTTAATGTATCATCGTTGGGAGTCGCTGTTCAATTGTTAGGTATTACGGGAAAAGATGAATCATCTGCACGGTTAACAAAGATTCTTGCTGAAAAAGGAGTGGAATGTCATTTTGTACACCAAGATGGTT
>CAYTIZ010000399.1:0-1994 GCA_964437885.1 uncultured Enterobacteriaceae bacterium | reverse complement strand
GTAAAAGCCGCTATCTGGGACTAACTCGAAATGAAGCCTGGATTGGTTTACTGTCCGTCTCTCATAATATTAAACGTGGCGTGATGTTGCATCGATGTTGTTATTCATAAATCACAGGAGGGATCTATCTAGAAGCAGTAAATGCTCAAAAAGCAGGTAATAAATAGTCTGAATTCAAGAAATTCAGGCGGTTTTATTGCTAGTCTGGATATCGATTTGATAAATTGAACCTAAAAATTCTAAAAACGATTTTATGCCATTTAATAACTGCTTCGTGCAAAAGTCTCTATAAATATAAGTGACGGATTGAGTAGAGCCTGCCCCGCGAGTGAAACGAGTGCTTTGGGCACGTTTTTACCAACAGTAGGCGCTTTAGGCGACGCGCCAGAGGACAAAATAGTGCAATCGTCTCTAGAATTCAGCCTGAGCCCGCATCTGGAATGACTCTGGCTCATCACCATCGCCAGCACCACCTTTAACATCTAATACCTTTACATAGTTCGCGCTCATACGAATATTATTTGTCGCGTACCAATTTAAACCCAAACTAAAATTCTCGGCGTCACCACCGAAAATATCACTATCATTTAAATCAACACTGCTAAAACGGGCAGCTAATTGCCATGCACCAATACCACCTTTCCCAACAACCGATCCCGGCTTAATCTTTCCATACGATCCTTTGCTGGCACTGTAATTACGCATGTCATCAGTCAAAAACCAACTACCTTCAAGATAATATCCAGAGAAATCAAGATCTGAGAGCGTAGTTGAATCTCTATCTATATCGACATAATAGTATTCACTTTGTAAGGAGAAAGGACCGTATGTGTAAGCCGCCTCTGCAACACTACGTAAATTCGAATCCGCATTAATTGAACCGGTACTAATTTCACGGGTATTAGTCACATGTGACTCAGGGCGACTACTAAAAGAAATAGCATCAACTGATCCACTATCGCGATAAGAAACTGATGCGCCAAGATGTAAGTGTTGCTGTTTATTTAATACAGGCGCATAAGTCCCGCGACCAGTAAAAGCAAAACCTTCATCTTCGTCACCACTTGCGCCATCAATGCCTTCACCAAAAAAACCGGCATTGAGGCTCCAGTTATCACCACTACGTCCGGCTGCTACACCGATAGCTCGACCGGGAGCAAATAAATGCGGCAGTCCACGCTCTGTAAATGTAATGTATTTGGAGCTGGTCATGTTCTGTAAACTAAAGGGCTGTTTAAAGTGCCCCACGGTTACTTTCCAGGGCGACCCTGTATATTGAACGTAAACGTCGGTAATTCCGCTGCTTCCTGTATTAACAAAGTCATATTGCAATTTATATTTCCAGGCATCCGATAATTTACCCTGAACAAATAAACGCGCCCGGCGCATTTCTGTTCCATCATTTTGTCGACGCGTGTCTTCAGAATAGACTGCGGCATCTGCCTGTATTCGACCGCCAACACGTAAACTAAAATCGCCATCGCCTGATTCAACAACAAAGCTATCTTTCATTTTTATTTTCGGCTGATCTTTTGTTGCGACTTTAATTTCTTCCCGGACTATCTTTTTTACATCTTCTTTAACAGCAACAGATACTTCATCTGGCTGTCCTTGATCAGCTGCTTTAATCACCAAATCATAAACGTCTTTGCTGATAGTTCCGTTTTCTTCTAATGCCTTTAGCAATTCGACCAATGCCTGATTAGTGTTCGCCTGTGCAACCGGCATGAACAAAATTCCGGACACACACAAGAAGAAATAAATAAACCTTATTATTTTCATCCTATAAATTCCCTCAAAATTAATATTACCGTTATATTCAATTAGTAAGTGCAACTCTTAAAGAGTTGGTAAGAGGGTAAGCTGGATTATTATTTACAGCTTTCTCTAACCACCAGGAAAGAGGAACATAATGAAATATACACAGCTTACCCAAGCAAGAACGATACCAAATCTATGCACTTAATAAAGCAGAACATAATCAAACTGAAATA
>CAYTIZ010000398.1:0-1996 GCA_964437885.1 uncultured Enterobacteriaceae bacterium | reverse complement strand
GCGTCTGGAACAAGCAAGTTGTGCCCTGAATAAAAACGGACATACTCTGAACACTATATTTCCAAGTATCATGAGTATAAGTTATTGAAAAAGAGACAGTTTAATCGTTATTAATTAATATTGTCGAATTAGTAGTTTATCGCCTTCATGTGGGAATTTGAAAAATTTCTTCATTCATGCTTTAGATTTTGTCATAAATGCCGTTATTAATAGTATTAGAAACGGTTTTTTAAAAATTATGCGTCATATTAAATATCGATTAATCAGTTCATTGCTTGTTGTTTTATTGGGTTCTCTGGCGACATTGTCATTTGCTGCAGAAGAGAAAGTGGATGAAAAAACGAGTGAATTGAAGTTCTATACGGCAGCGAAAGAAGGACGCTTGATCCAGGTAAAGGCAATGTTATCTGTCGGCATGAATGTAAATTCGAAAAATACAGTAGGGCGTACCGCATTAATGGGTGCTGCTTACTATGGCAATAGAAGTATTGTTCAGGAACTGGTTGTTGAAGGTGTCGATGTTAATCTGGCGGATGAACAGGGAAAGACGGCATTGATGTTAGCCGTGGCAAATAAACGACTGAAAGTTGTTGAAGTCTTATTGAATGCCGGGGCAGATGTTACGCTTGCAGATAAAAAAGAAAAAACAGCGCTGACAATGGCGGAAAAAACAAAGAATAAGAAGTTAATTAAGCTACTAGAATCAGCTTCAGAATAATATGTACAGGGATGTACTGTATACCGGTTTTGCAGGAGCAAAAACCGGTAAAGAATAATTGCTATTTTTGCATTTTTAAACGTAGACTAAACGAATGCCTGCAAAAATATGTCGTTTGCCTGTGGTGTAATAATTCCGAAAACTATTTCGCTTTATAACTTTTTTGTGTAATCACCCCCACCACGTAATACATAATGTTCCTTATCAAAGTAAGGCACTGAATAAGCTTCGTAAAGATAGGCCGAGAAATTTTTATAAGGGTAATTAATGTATTGCTGCACAATTCCCATACTAGTGAACTTTGTTGTAAGATCTTTTTTGTAGCAGCCACTTCCCATTCGTATTCATGTGGTAAACGTGCGCCGTTCCAATGTGCATAGGTCTCAGCTTCATAATAACTCAGACCGTGAATGGGATGATTTTCTTCAAGCGTATAAGGACCTTTATAATTAACGCCATAATAGTTCGAATCATTTTGAAGACGCCAATGATGTGGATATTTATATTGTTCCTTCTCAATCCATTTCCATCCTTCGCTAGATCAATATCCCTTCTCTGAATAACCGCCATCAATTGTAAATTGTAAATATTCGCTATTGCTGACAGGAAGTGTTGAAATTTTAAAATCATTCAACTTTAAAGAATGCGCTGACTGTTCGTTATCATAGGTAACTTTTTTCGTCTGTACTGACATTGTAAACACCTGCCTCAATTGTTTTTGTTTTCGGTATTGGTTTGTAAGGGTGCAATTTTTTGGCGGCAGTAAATATTGTTTTCAGCAAGTGAATAGTAAAGACTGGCGCATTAACCGTTTAATGCATGACGACAGGCATAGATAAAATCGCCATCACTTATCACGATATTTAATAAGGCAGTCACTTTGCCGGTACAAATTATTTGCAGATCACCCATCATATTTATGATGGCGTCGGTCAATGATGTTTGTGTCAGTAAGTGTTGTTGTAATGAGGAAACAAATAGAGTGAATCACTATTGCCATTAATATCTGCGCGAATATCGTTAGATAAAATATTTAGCAAACTGGTTTTGGTGTTTTTATCAAAAGGTTTAAGGCAACCGTTATGAGTAAAGATTAAATTATCTTTTATAAAAGGTTGAGTATTCGCTTCACTAAACCCTTGTCCTGGGGTTGCACTGCGAACGTTTGCTAGCCAAAGTCGACTGCTGAGCGAACGTCTAAGGCTATCAAGGTTTGTCTCTGACCAGATAGGTAATACATTTTTTTATACACAATATACACAAGGAATGTTGGCGTTT
>CAYTIZ010000397.1:0-2020 GCA_964437885.1 uncultured Enterobacteriaceae bacterium | reverse complement strand
GGATGGGGGAGGTAGAATTGCGTCTGGAACAGCAATCGAGGAAACCAAAGCCGAGTTACGGCTATGATTACAGTCGCGAGCACACTTCTTGCGCACCAGCCCTGCGTTATTATCCTGGCAACCTATACAATATGTGGGCTTATTTTCCTTATTTGTCACAATTTGTCGATATATTCTCGCGCAACCATGTTTCAAGGATAAGCCTGGCTGCTACCGCATCAAGGTCGCGAGTCGATTTTAATTCTCGTCTGGCTTCATAGGAAGAGAGTTGTTCTTCAATCATTTCTACCGGAATATGGAAGCGACCCTCAAGTTGACGCGAAAAGCGTTCAGCAATATCCGTCATTTCCTGACGCGAGCCATCTAACTGTAACGGTTTGCCGACGATCAGTTTATCCGGGCTCCACTCCTTGATTAAGCGTGAAATATTTTCCCAATCAGGCTTGTTATTGATGGTATTTATCGTTTCAAGTGCCGTTGCCGTTGCGGTAATGGTTTGACCAACTGCGGTACCTATCCGTTTTTTTCCGCAATCAAAGCAGAGCAATGTTATATCCATGATTATTCACGCGTGACCAATATCAGGTGATAATTTATCGATGTCCACACCAATGTGATTTGCTGCAGATTGCCAGCATTGTTCGGATGAAGTATTGAAGATAATTTCTAAATTAGCTGGACCATTTAGCCAGATATTATCCATTAATTCCTGTTCGAGTTGTCCAGCAGACCAGCCAGCATACCCCAATGCGATGAGTGATTCGTCTGGACCTTCCCCGTCTGCTATCGCTTCTAGAATGTCTTTTGATGTTGTAACACAGAGTTTATCTGAAACGACGATAGATGAATTCCATTCCTTGTTTGTCTGATGCAGAATAAAGCCTCGGTCAATATATACAGGCCCACCTTGGTAAATTTTTTTGTCATTTGTGTCTAGGTTATTAACAGGAATCTCCATTTGTTCAAAAATTTCGCTAAGGCCAATATCCAAAGGCTTGTTTATGGTAATTCCCATAGCTCCTTCTTCATTGTGGACACAGATATAAGTAACAGTCTTCTTAAAATTTGGATCTTTGAGATTGGGCATCGAAATCAAAAACTGATTAGTAAGATTTGTTTGCTTCATATTGTTATGCCCATGGTACCTGAAGACGCCTGTCCATAGCATGCCTGTTTTCATCCATGGCAGTGTTGCTTACAGGACGTAGGCAAGGGGCGAGAGAAGGAGAGCGGAAGCTTCACGCCTCGCCCTGAATAAAAACAGACACACTCGGCTCTGGCTTCCTCGATTGCTGTTCCAGACGCAATTCTACCTCCCCCCATCCCTTGGGGTCGTGTTTCGCTCTATCTCCTCCATTCATGGAGTCGTCTGAACACGCATTTTCAAATATCATGGGTATTAAGTATTAGCAGGAATCAGTATTTTCACAAGCATTGGTTTGAGTTGTTATTTATTTAAAGCCTTTATTATTAAGGAATTGCCAAGTGCGCATGATATGTAAAATATCAGTTTCATCCTTAATATGTTGTGGAAATGGCGAAAAAGGTGCTGACAGTTCAACGATTCGGATCGCTGCATCGTCTAAAAGCTTTTCCCCGGAGGATCGACGTATTGTAATTTCGTCGATGGAGCCATCTGGTCTCAATGCAACATCCAGCACCAAATTACCTGATAGTTTCTGCCTTCGCGCTTGTTGCGGGTAATTTAAATTACCGACACGTTCTACTTTTGAGCGCCAGGCTTCCATGTACGCAGCATAATTATATTCTTTTGTGCTGGCCGAGATAAATTTTCGTCTTGGCCGTTTTGCCTGTGCCTCCATTCTTTGTCTAATTTGGGCGCTTAAAGAAGCGATTTTGAAACTGGTTGTTAATAATTGTGTGGCAGTGGGCGTTATGGGCTTTCTAATGATTCAGGAATCACTGATCAATCACAAAGTAATGAACAGGAAATAAAGAAATTAGAACATGAGGATTGGGAGCATCTAGGAACAAATGAGTCGTATGCAGATGATGATGG
>CAYTIZ010000396.1:0-2022 GCA_964437885.1 uncultured Enterobacteriaceae bacterium | reverse complement strand
TAATTAAGTCATTATCCAGTCACTGCATTTTCCCAAGACGCTAAGGCACGCTCTCTGAACACACTGTAATTCTTGGCAGAAAGCAAATGTCGTCCAAGATTAAATAAATTATAGATCTCAGCGTGAGCACTCAAGAATCTTTCTGTCTGATGCATCGATTTGAATTATGTCTGGTATAAGCTCTCGGTGCGCCACTCGATAACTACCCAGTTTATCCGTGACAATCTTTCTCTGAATTATGCTTTAGTGGAAGTTAACTTGTTAGTACCTCTATGAGAGATGACTGTCCTATTCTATGTTATTCTATGTTCTATGCTTATTATTCAAACAAAGAATCCCACGGTTTAACAATGACATCATGTATTGTTATCGCTTTATTACCACCGTAAATACAAGTTCCTTTAGTCCTATTTTGGAGTTTATTAAGCCATTTAATATTCTTCAGAAAACTTTTTTGAAAAGTCTGACCTGACTTTATTTCAATAAGATCTAAGTGAGTGCCTTCATCAATAACTAAATCTACTTCATGACCATGTTGATCTCGCCAAAAATAAAGCGGTGCTTCTTTGCCTAAATTGTAATAAAATTTCATGTACTCAGATACCACCCAGTTTTCAAATATTTGGCCTTTTAGCGGATGATAGCTGAGTTGTTCTGGATTTTTGATTCTTAATAAATAACATAATAAACCGGTATCGTAAAAATAGGTTTTAGGTGCTTTAGTTATTCGTTTATTAAAATTTTTAAAATGAGGTTCAAGGCGAAAACAAATGTAGGTTGTTTCTAACGCAGAAAACCAATTTTTAGCGGTTGGCTGAGTAACGCCGGCGTCGTTTCCAAGTGATGAGAAACTCATGACTTGACCCACTCTACCTGCCAATAATCGAATGTATTGATTAAACTGCCTTAAATTGCTGATATTAATTGTATCTCGAACATCTTTTTCCACATAAGTTTGAAAGTAACTACCAAGCCAATCGGTTGGATTTAGATTTTCATCATAAATTCGTGGATAACTACCATAAAACAGAGTTTCATCCATTGTTTTACGTTGATGCCTTTTAGGGATCTCTTCACGTTGAAATGGCAACAATTGAAAAATCATTGTCCGACCGGCTAATGTTTGAGAAATATTTTTTGATAGTTTTAAATTATTTGATCCAGTAAGAATAAATTTTCGTTGATCATTTTTATCATCTAATATTTCTTGAAGGTAGGATAATAACTGGGGTGTTTTCTGCACTTCATCAAAAATGGCATTGCCGGATATTTTATTAAAAAAACCGCGCGGATCAGAATCGAAAATATCCACAACATCTGGTGATTCTAATGTGAAGTACTCAAAATCACTAAATACTTCTTTGCATAACGTAGTTTTGCCTGATTGGCGAGGACCAATTAATGTCACGCACTTCGATGATTCAAGTTGTTTTGCAATTTTTTTTGTTATGACTCTTTCATACATGTTATTATCTTAGTCTTTTGCATAAAAATTGTCAATTAATAGTCGGAATATTAATCTACAATATAAATACATCGATCGAGGACTGTCAGATATAGAGGCATTTCATCACAGACGTCTCTAAATCAGCATCAATTAATAGACAAATAACAGTAGACGAATAACAGGACAGTGTTAAGGATTGATCAGATACCTGCCCACCACCACAGACGTACCAGCATGCTCAGCTCTCAACGGGCAGATGTCTGATAATCATTGATGAAGGAAACCGCGGGACGGTGTGATGCGGTTAGGATTTGAAATACGGTGCTATTGGGATTTGAATTTTGGGTCGCTCTGTGGTGACTGCATGGCACCGGGGTTTCTGAATTATGATCGGCATAAAACTACATGTTACTAACAAAAACAATATTACCAAGAAGCTTCTATTCCAATAAAAACGCCTATTTCTATACTGTAGACATAGGAAACCTATTACCGAGCAATGCCGATAATTCAATGGTAAAGGGTTCGTGTTAATCATCCTATTCCTCCAGGTTTAAAAGGAGGTGCGCGAGGTA
>CAYTIZ010000395.1:1373-2026 GCA_964437885.1 uncultured Enterobacteriaceae bacterium | reverse complement strand
TTGTATTAAAATAAAAAGAAGATAGTATATATTTAAATTTCAATAAGTTTATTACTAAGACTAATGTCATAAATTTCTTATTTTTTGAAAGGGCACCAGATTGAACGAGTAGTGAGTTAATACGTTCAGCAAGCATTTGATATCCTTTAGTATTTGGATGAATATGATCAGATTTGAAAGCAAGATTGCCGAGAATGTCACTCAGAATTTCATTCGCTATCGGTAGTTTATTTGTTTCCGCCAGTGCTGGATACAAAGCAGCTGATTTTAGAAATAGGCCAAATTCAGGTACACCAATTAAGACGACCTGACTGTTATTGTGCCTGGCAAGGTTAATCATTTGTTGAATATTCGCGCGCGTGGTTTCCCGATTTATCTTGCGCAAAATATCATTACCGCCATGGCAGATAATAATTAAGTCGGGATGGTATTGCTTCAATAATGCGGGTAAGCGGGCCAAACCTGCGGCGCTGGTTTCCCCAGGAATGCCTGCATTAATTACCTTGCGACCAGTTATTTTTTCTAACACAGCCGGATAGGCTTTATCACGACGGGTACCAGTGCCATACGTTAAACTATCGCCGAATGCGAGAATAGTTGCATTCGATTTAAGTGGATGTAAGGGCACTTCGTTACTGCAACTTGATAGTGCG
>CAYTIZ010000395.1:0-1363 GCA_964437885.1 uncultured Enterobacteriaceae bacterium | reverse complement strand
AGCACACACTTAAAATAATATTGTACGTAAACGGTTTCATAGTAAAAAAAATAATAATTTATGGATAACATCATACTAGATAAAAACGTTTCTTTTGCAAAAGTCTATCAGTCTATAAATGTGACTGCGACGCTAAAGAAAAAGGTTGAAGATTTTATCGTCGAAGAAAATCTTTCTGTGCATTTTAGCGGGCAGGGTGAACATTGCTGGATATACATTAAAAAAACGGGCTGTAATACTGATTGGGTCGCGCAGCAGTTAGCTGTTTTCTGTGGTGTTAAACAATTGGCGGTGTCTTATGCCGGGTTAAAGGATCGTCATGCCGTTACGTCGCAGTGGTTTAGTGTGCAATTGCCGGGTAAACCGACACCGGACTGGTCTCAGTTTGAAACGAATTTTTCTAATAATGAAACCGAAAAAATACAGGTATTAAAAAGTTTTCGTCACAATAGAAAATTACAACGTGGCGCATTAAAAAGTAATGATTTTAAAATTACGTTACGTGATCTTAGTGACACCCAGGATGAAACTTTCGAGTTGCTGACGCAACGTTGTAATGAAATAGCTCAAAAAGGTATTGCGAATTATTTTGGTGATCAACGATTTGGGCGAAACGGTAACAATCTCAATCAGGCGCAAAAATTATTTCAAAACCCACGATTTAAACTTTCTAAACATAAACGAGGGATGTATTTATCCGCAGCACGCTCCTGGATGTTTAACCATATTTTGTCAGAACGAATTAAGCGGGGTGTTTGGAATAAGCGTTTAACAGGGGATGTTTTTATGTTGGATGGTAAATCAGCGTGTTTCAAAGATGATGGGGATGATCAGATAGAGCAACGATTATCAGCAAACGACATTCACCCCACCGCTATTTTATGGGGTGAGGGCGATATCATGGTAACCGCGCAGGCGGCCGAACTGGAGTCTCATATTATTAATCAATTCCCTGATTTTCGAGATGGCCTAATTTCAGCCAGACTGCAGGCTCAGCGAAGAGCTTGTCGTCTCGTGGTCGAAAATATGCAGAGTTATCGTGAAAAGGATAACTTTGTCGTGTCTTTTCGTTTGACTTCAGGGAGTTATGCCACCATGGTATTGGCTGAAATATGTTCTAAATTGGTCGAATAGTGATAACCAATAATGTGCTGGAACATGTTAATATTCAGTCATATATATCAGTAAAAAAAGCAAATAATGGAAACAGTCAGGTTTAGCTATGAATCCCAATTACCTTGATTTCGAACAGCCGATTGCTGAATTAGAAGCAAAAATTGAAGAACTTCGATATGTTGGCGATGATGCAGAAATAAACATCGGTGACGAGATTAGTAAACTTGAAGAAAAATCGCGTTCTTTG
>CAYTIZ010000394.1:0-2041 GCA_964437885.1 uncultured Enterobacteriaceae bacterium | reverse complement strand
AAAAAGATCCATAACGAATACCGTACATTATTACGTAAGAAACAATCTTCAAAATATTCCTGATTAGAAAATATTCGTCAATCAATACGTGTATCACCTTCGTTACTCCATGGTGGATTTACTATTGCGATAAAGCACAGTGATTCTTCTGCAATATTTTCAATCCACTGTGTGCGTGAGGATTCGATGTAAATAGCATCATCAGCATTAACCTCTCTTTCTTCATCATCTATATGCATAAGCCCTTTGCCAGCAATAATAAGGTAAACTTCGGCTTGTTTCAGTGTGTGTTTGTAACTGTGCTGGCCGACTTCAACGGTTGCCATCGCAACTGAATAGGATAATTCAACTGGATCATTTTTCGGATGTAGCCATTCTTTAATTCGACAACCATCATTCGCGGTAAATTCAACACATTCACTAATATTTTTTACAAACACACTCAGCTCCTATATTTGAGGGCAACTTCCTCTATTATTTATGATATGCGTTGTGGATAAAATGGCTAAATCTCCACAACCCTTTGGGACGGGATTTATTTGCCCCATTACATCGTTGCTTCACCTTGCTGTACAATCAATACAGCTTCGGTTTCGCGCCTCGTACTGGGGCAAATAAACCACCGTCGCATTCATGAATAATAGAGGAAGGTACCCTTAGCCATTATGGCAAAGTATAAAGGCAATCCAGAACTAAAACAGGACAGTCCATCCTGCACAGGTATCCTGATCACTAATCTAGGTACACCCGATGCAGCAACACCTGCGGCCTTACGTACCTATCTGGCTGAATTTCTTTCTGATCCTCGTGTAGTAGAGGTTCCCAGATTGTTATGGTGGTTTGTACTCCATGGGTTAATCTTGCGTACCCGTCCGAAACGTTCAGCCGAGCTCTATAAAAAGATTTGGACTGAAGAAGGCTCTCCTTTACTCAGTACCTCTAAAAAACAAGTCAGGAGTATTCAGAACTTATTAAACAAACAATTTTCTGGATCAGTTAAAGTTGAACTGGCCATGCGTTACGGCAACCCTTCAATTGAATCCGGTCTCGAAAAATTGCGCGCAGCCAATGCAAGACAATTGTTGATATTGCCACTCTACCCGCAATATTCTGCGGCAACGACAGCATCAACATTCGATGCAATTGCAGATGTACTGAAAATCTGGCGTTGGCTTCCTCAAATCAGAATGGTCAATCACTATCATGATGATGATGGTTACATCACGGCGATAGCAAATAGTATTGAACAACATTGGCGAAATAATTCAAAAGCTGAAAAACTATTATTCTCTTTTCATGGTCTACCAAAAGATTATGCTGATGCCGGCGATCCTTATTTTGATGAATGTCATAAAACAGCAAACCTTATTGCTGAAAAATTAAATCTTAATAAAGATGAATGGCTCATCACCTTCCAATCTCGTTTTGGCCCAAGAGAATGGTTAAAGCCTTATACCGATAAAATCTTAACGTCTTTGGCAAAAGAAGGAATAAAAAGCGTCAATGTTGTTTGCCCCGGATTCTCAGCAGACTGTCTAGAAACACTGGAAGAAATTAATATGCAGAACAGAAGCTTTTTTACCGAAGCAGGTGGTAAAGAATTTTCCTATATTCCTGCGCTCAACGAGAGCAATGAACATGTAGAAGCTTTAACTAATATTGTTATGTCGCATTGCCAAGGATGGCAAGAAAATTAATGTTCTTAGGGGTCAAAATATGATCTTGCAACCTTACAATTATCAGCACGAACAGCACTTACAGCTTTAGCCGCACCATCAGCTTGACCAACACCATAGCCCTTTGAGTAATTTTCATCATCCCAGTCACCCTTTGCAGGGCTTGCACTAATTTTACATATCGTATTATAACCTTCTGCGTATCCGTCACGATACCCCGATTTATAACTTGAATCAGAGCTCGGACTACATCCTTGAATAAACACTAATAACAAACTTAAGTAAATTATTTTCTTCATATTAAAAAAGTTCGTGAATTCAATTAGTAAGTGCAACTCTTAACGCGTTGGTTAGAGGGTAAGCTG
>CAYTIZ010000393.1:0-2046 GCA_964437885.1 uncultured Enterobacteriaceae bacterium | reverse complement strand
AATTTATTAATTGGGTTGGGGCAAATTCAACAGGTTTTTATACTTATACTTCTCAGTTTTTTTGTCGGCGGCTCTTTATTGCTCTATGCCATACGTGCGCCTTCTACAAAAAACAGCAGTCAATTCAAACTATTTTCGCGCGAAACATTTTTATTGCTTAATAGTGTTTTGTTATTGGTGGCTATGTCGGCCGTACTACTTGGCACAATTTATCCGCTCATTATAGATGCGTTAGGCATGGGTAAATTATCTGTAGGCGCGCCCTACTTCAATGCTGTCTTTATTCCTTTAATGGCTCCAGTAGCAGTACTTATAGGTATTGGCGCTATAGTTAAATGGAAACAAGATGACGCCGCACGTGTCTGGCAACAGTTACGTTATTTATTTATTGCCAGTTTAGTGATTGGCATATCAGTTGGTTTTATGTTTTTTGAAGTACATCTGTTTAAAACAATCGTCGGGATTATTGCTGCCTCATGGATAATATTAACCAGTCTTGCTGCATTAAAGACACGTCTGTCAAACAGACGAAATAAGTTAGCCGCTCTGCAAACTATACCTCGCGGCTTTTATGGAATGACAATAGCGCATATCGGTTTTGCACTTTGCATTATCGGTATAACTATTACCTCGCAGCACAGTGTTGATCTACATGAGCGTATGGCAGTTGGTGACGTCATTGAATTCGCTGGTTATAAATTTACATTTGAAAAAATCCATGACGTACCCGGTCCAAATTATCAAGCGACAGAAGCTGTTGTTAAAGTAGATAAAAATAATCGATACATTACGACGCTACGTTCGCAAAAACGTATCTATGCTGTTCGCAGTATGCCAATGACAGAAGCCGGTATTGATGCAGGTTTAATGCGCGACATCTATGTCTCTCTCGGCGAGCCACTAGATGAAAAAGCGTGGAGCTTTCGTCTTTATCACAAACCTTTTGTGCGTTGGATATGGCTGGGGGCAATTTTCATGTGCGTAGGTGGCTTATTAGCAGCAACAGATCGACGTTATCGTATTAAAGTAAGGAAAAACAAAACTGCAATCATTAATAAGGCAACTGAGTCTATTTAAATATGATTCGCTACTTACTTCCGCTAGGATTATTTATTGGTCTCGTTATTATTTTCATCTATGGCTTACAACACGATCCCCGTCGCGTGCCATCGCCATTAATAGACAAACCTGCGCCAATATTTAACCTGCCTACATTACACTTAGCGGAAAACAATATTCAACTAGATGATCTAAAAGGCAAGGTGTCTTTAATTAATGTATGGGCTTCCTGGTGTGCTGCCTGCCGCACAGAACACCCTATACTGGTAGAAGCCACATCAAACAATGATAAATTGAATTTGTATGGCCTTAACTATAAAGACAAACGTGATGATGCTTTGCAATGGTTACAACAATTAGGTAACCCTTATATTGAAAGTGCCTTTGATGAATCAGGTTCAATTGGTATTGATTATGGCGTCTACGGTGTACCGGAAACGTTTGTGCTCGATAAAAAAGGCATTATTCGTTACAAACATATCGGCCCTATAAATAAACATCAACTCGAGACAATTATTTTACCTTTAGTTAAAGAATTGGAGTCGCAGTAATTATGAAAACGTTACTTCGGCTTACGTTAATTCCTGTTATTTTATTCCTTGCCAACATCGCTTACGCAAATGATGAACCCATTCAATTCAACGACAAAAATCAGGAACAACGCTATTATGAATTAATCGAAGAAATACGTTGCCTTGTTTGTCAAAACCAATCATTAGTAGATTCCAATGCTGCCTTGGCACAAGATCTCAGGAAAGAAGTTTATGAAATGATTATTTCAGGAAAACCAGATGATCAAGTCGTACAGTTTCTGGTTGAACGTTATGGTGATTTTGTTTTGTATCGACCTCCACTAAAACAAAATACCTGGTTGCTTTGGTTTGGGCCTTTTTTGTTTTTGATTGTTGCTGTTGTTGTCGCAATTATCCTCATAAAAAAACAATCCAATAGCAATACGACAAAGGGTGACATCAGTGAAGATGAGCA
>CAYTIZ010000392.1:0-2054 GCA_964437885.1 uncultured Enterobacteriaceae bacterium | reverse complement strand
TGAAAAATTGACTACGATGGTGTTCCTTTGGATCGCCGCAGCCAACATAAGCATTAAGTGACTCAATCTTATGAACCATGCCCTGCTCCTGGAGAAAATCCAGCGCACGGTAAACGGTCGGTGGTGCTGATGATGAATGACCTTGTTTTAGTTTATCAAGAACATCATAGGCTTTTACAGGCTCGTGGCTTTGCCAGACCAATTCCAGCACGCGCTGCCTGATGGGCGTTAAGCGTAAACCTAATACATCACAATGCTGTTTTGCTGCTTTTATCGCAGACTGCAGACATTCCTGATGCTTATGTACTGCTGGCTTAAACGGACTGATTACCTTGCTTTTTCTCATATTGACGTATCAATTGACACTAAAAATGTAATGTTATAATGTAACACTAATTACTTGCGTTTGAAACAGAGAATGCTGAAAAACCATATTATTAAGCCGCTAATCTTATTTCTGTTATTGTCACAATTCTCGACGATTACGCATGCGATCGAGCATCAATCGGCACATGAAGAAGCAGAACAATGTTTAATCTGCTTGCACGTAACTGATTCCAAAAATTTTATTGTAGATACTTCGAAACTTATAAGATTTGATTTTAGTATCTATGCAAAAATTACTTACTCACCTTGTACATTTTATCTATTAGAATCTTCGCTCTATAGTATTCGCAGTCCTCCCTCAAATCTCACATAAGTATTCGTAAATTTCTTTACTAGTTCGTATTTCGAACTAGCTTATTTGTTATTGAGGAAATCAAAATGAAATTATTCTACATGGGAATCATTATCCTGCCGTGTGTTATTCAATATGCACACGCAGAAGAAGCAACATCGTTAGACGAAGTGACTGTTACAGCCAGACCTATTGGACTGCAAAGCATTGAACGTATTGCACAACCGATAAACATTTTAAATAATGAGGAACTGGCTAATAGACAATCTTCAAGCATTGGCGAAACATTATCCAATGTCCCCGGTGTAACAACGAATCGTTTTAGCCCGCTGGCAAGTCGACCTGTTATTCGTGGCCTTAGTGGTTCGCGTGTGCTTGTACTGGAAAATGGGGTCAGTTCAATGGATGTATCAACGGTTAGCGTTGACCACGCTGTGACGATTGACCCTATTCAGGCAGAACAAATCGAAATATTCCGTGGTCCATCAACCTTGCTCTATGGCAGCGAAGCTTCTGGTGGTTTAGTGAATATTGTCAGCAATCGTATTCCTGATTATGTTCCGGACTTTAATTCGAAAGTTTATTCCAGTTATAACAGCAACTCACTTGAGAAGTTATTCTCCTTTCAAAGCGAAGGGGGTTACGAAAAGCTGGCTTTCCATATTGATGGAACTAAACGTGATGCAAAAAATTACCATGCAAAAAAGGGACAAATAGATAATACTTTTTACGACACACAAAATTTTAATTTTGGTGCGTCATATATAGATAATTGGGGATTCTTTGGTGCGTCATATGGTCGCTTTAACTCAACACATGGCGTGCCATTAAACCCTGACGATCTAACAGAACTTCCCTTTATAGAAACACAACAAGATCGACTCGGCCTATCGGGGAAAATTAATAATCCCTTTGCTGGAATAAAATCCATCAGTCTGCAAGCAGGTTACAACGACTATCAACATACTGAGTTTGAAGATGCGACAACACCTGGAACTGTTTTTAATAATGAACAATTAGATAGTCGAATTGAAATTCAACATGTACCGTTGGGATTATTTAATGGCGTAATAGGAGCACAATTTGGTTATCGAGATGTCAGTGCCGTTGGTGATGAAGCATTTATACCAAAGACCACTACAAAAACGATAGCGGCGTTTATTTTGGAAGAAACGGATATTAATGATTCTTTGCATTTTGAGATCGGTGGACGCTATGAATATCAAAACAGCGACCCAGACAATGCCACTGAGGTTAGCAACGACCTCTATAGCATTTCATCAGGGCTTCATTGGCACTTCATCGAGGATGCCGCTCTCGGTATAAATATCAGTCGTAGCCAACGAGCAGCGGCAGTTGAGGAATTATTTGCTAA
>CAYTIZ010000391.1:0-2063 GCA_964437885.1 uncultured Enterobacteriaceae bacterium | reverse complement strand
GGAAGAAATATTGTTGGAACGCACATTGATATGGCTGACTATATCGGAGTTATCAGTTATGAGCCGACAGAGCTTTATATTACTGTTAGAGCAGGAACCTTACTGAGTGAGGTTAAACAACTGTTAGCCGAGCAAGCTCAAATGATGGCATTTGAGCCACCTGAAGTTAATGAGAAAACAACAATGGGAGGTGTTGTTGCGACGGGTTTAAGTGGTCCACGTCGTCCTTATGCCGGTTCTGTACGAGATTTTGTCCTTGGAGTTCGCTGTATCAATGGTTTAGCTAAGGAATTGTCATTTGGCGGACAGGTGATGAAAAATGTTGCCGGTTATGACCTGTCTCGATTAATGACAGGTGCCTTCGGTACATTGGGTATCATTACTGAAGTCACATTAAAAGTATTGCCTATACCTGAATTTGAATTAACAGGATTTAAGGAAGTGCCCTTACAAAAGGCATTGGATGTAATGCATGAAATATCTTCCAAAGCTGCGCCTGTTTCGGCTAGTTGCTACGATGGAAAAAAAATGGCTGTCAGATTTTCCGGGAATGAAAAAGTTGTTAAAGAGTCTTTAAAAACAGGCGGCTTTGAAGAGTTTAAAAATGCCAAAGAATTTTGGAACGAACTACGCGATTATAATTTACCGATATTTCATTCAGATAAACCAATATGGCGTTTATCCGTTCCTTCAACATCAAATGTTAATCTGGAAAATGATGATTATTTAATTGATTGGGGAGGGGCTCAGTATTGGTTTACTTCTGATCGTCTTGCAAATGAAATCTTCACAATGGCAGAAGAGCTTGGCGGTAGTGCAATATTGTTTCGTAATGGTGATCGTAATGGAGATATTTTACAGCCACTAGCAGATGGGCTTTTTAAACTTCAGCGAGAATTAAAACAGGCGTTCGATCCGCATCGAATATTAAACAGGGAAAGGATGTACATTAATATATAGGGAACCTCTTACTTAAGTCTATTATGCAAACAATTATTGAACAATCGATTGCCGATACTCCCCATGGACAAGAAGCAGAACGTATTTTGCGTTCTTGCGTCCATTGTGGCTTTTGTACGGCGACGTGCCCTACTTATCAATTGTCAGGTGATGAGCTTGATGGTCCACGTGGACGCATCTACCTGATTAAATCAATGCTGGAAGGTGAAGCCGTTTCAAATCAAACGATGAAACATCTTGATCGTTGTTTGACTTGTCGTGCTTGCGAAACATCATGTCCTTCCGGTGTTGAATATGGAAAGCTACTCGATATTGGTCGATACTATGTAGAGAAAAAAGTATCACGTCCATGGCATAAAAATTTATATCGTTTTTTAATATTACAATCTTTGCCTTACAGGAAAAGATTTAATTTTTTATTAAAGCTCGGACAGATGTTTCGGTTTTTTCTTCCAGAGACGTTGAGAAATAAAATTCCATCTTATTCAATAGCAAATGAGAAAGTTAATTGTAAAAAGCATGCACGCAATATCATTCTTTTTTCTGGCTGTGTTCAACCGGCTTTAGCACCTGAAATAAATCAGTCGGTAATAAAAGTTTTGAATCATTTTGGTGTTTCTGCAATTGAATTTGATAATGAACAATGTTGCGGCGCTTTGAATCATCACCTTAATGCGACAGATCAGGCCTTGAAATTCATGCGACAGAATATTGATTTATTCTGGCCATCAATTGAATCAGGCACAGAAGCTATTATCAGTTCTGCCAGTGGTTGTGGTGTACATATTAAAGAGTATGGATATTTGCTTCGAAATGATAAAGAGTATGCGAGTAAGGCTGCAAAAATATCATTGTTAACAAAAGATATTTCTGAATATTTGCAAGAATTTGACCTGGAAAAATTAAAATTGGAAGTCCCAAAAGAAATCGCTTTTCAAAGTCCATGTACATTGCAGCATGGCCAGAAACTGGATGGAGTAGCTGAAAGATTATTAAAAAAACTGGGATTTAATTTGACGGAAGTTGAAGATTCACATTTATGTTGTGGATCTGCCGGTGTTTATTCTTTATTGGAAAAAGAAATTTCAAGCGAATTGCAAAAA
>CAYTIZ010000390.1:0-2070 GCA_964437885.1 uncultured Enterobacteriaceae bacterium | reverse complement strand
TTTATCTCTCATAGCCCTTACAGTAATCTACCCACTCGATCAGGGGAAGACCCAACTTATTTAAGCAGAATGAACGAGTTTAATATGATGCACTTCTACTTCATTGGATTTTTTTACTAGAAACCGAGTGAATTCTTCAGCAGGAACTGGCTTGCCTGTGTAGTAACCCTGAACTTCATTGCATCCATGTGCAGCCAGATAATTTAGCTGCTCCGCTGTCTCTACACCTTCAGCGATGACATTAAGCCTTAAGCTTTTTGCCATTGCTATTATCGCAGATACAATTGCTGCATCATCCGTATCATTCATCAAATCTCGCACAAATGATTGATCAATTTTTAACGTGTCCAATGGAAATTTTTTCAAATAGCTCAATGATGAATAACCCGTGCCAAAATCATCAATTGAAATGTGTATACCCCATTTTTTTAGTTCATTTAGCATTTTATTACTTTTTTCCACATCTTCTACTAAAGCACCTTCCGTTATTTCCAATTCGACATATTTTGGTGCCAAATCTGAACAGATGATTTGATTGAAAATTCGTTTGGCAATATTTTCCTGGTTAAATTGTTTTGGCGATAAGTTTATTGCCATTCTTATCGGTTTATAACCTTGTTTCTGCCACTCTGAATTTTGTCTACAAGCTTCTTTCATTACCCAATCAGTGATGGGGCCAATTAATCCAGTTTCTTCTGCTATAGGGATAAAAACTGCAGGAGAAACCATGCCTTCTTCAGGTTCGTTCCAACGAATCAGCGCTTCTGCCCCTATTGGTTCTCGACTATTTACATTAAATTTAGGCTGATAATATAAAATAAATTCTTGCCTTTCTATTGCTCTCCTTAGTTTTGCTTCCAGATTCATTTGCACGATTAAATGCGAATTCATATCTGCTGTATAGAAACGATAACAATTACGACCGCTCTGCTTGGCTTCATACATTGCACTATCCGCATTAATAAATAAATGACTGGCATCCGTATCATCTATTGGATAAATAGTAATACCAATACTGGGAGTAACAAAAATTTCATGTGAATTAATATCAAACTCTTTTTTCATTAGATTTAATGCCTTGTCAGCAATCTTCACTGCATCATCTATATTTTTTATATCCTCCATGATGATAGTAAACTCATCTCCACCAAGCCGTGCAATGGTATCACCTTCGCGCGTACACTCTTGTAACCTGTTTGCAACTTTCACCAGAAGCTGGTCCCCGGCATCATGACCTAAACTATCATTCACATTTTTGAATCTATCAAGATCTATTACAAGTAGAGCAACCAGTGCTTTGCTTCTATCGGCACGAACCAATGCCCTGTCCAGACGTTCACGGAACAATAAACGATTGGCAAGACCCGTCAAACTATCGTAATTAGCCAATTGAGTCAGTTCATGAACATCCTTTTTTCGCTCTATAGAATAATTAATAACCCTGCTGATTAAGTGACCATCACCTTGTCCTTTGACCAGGTAATCCTGTGCGCCCATTTGTACAATTTGCAGGGCTAACTTTTCATCGTCCTGCCCACTTAGAACGACAATAGGTATTTCTGAATTGACCTCCTGTATATAAGTAATAATATTCAAACCATCTGTGTCAGGAAGGTTTAAATCTGTGATAACAATATCGAATTTTTTTTCTTGCAGATAGGCCATGCCCTCTTTTGCAGTATATGCTGCAGTGACCCTATATTTACTCGGCTGCGCATCATGAAGTAATTCTTTTAGAAGACGCGAATCCGCTTCGTTATCTTCTATGAATAATATTTTTATTATTGCCTTTTGCATAATATGTTGAAGAGTTCCGTTTTTCTTTTAGCAATCAACCTGAATATAAAATGCTTGTTGGTACTAATAAAAATTTCATTGATCCACGCTAGATTACAAAAATCATACGATCAATAGTTAAGCGGCGAGAGTAGAAAAAACTTTAATTTAATAAAGAACTTAATGCTTGTCGTTATGAACCGACAGTGAACATAAATATAGATTAAATACATATTTAAACACTGCTGTCCCGTTAACTTTGAAATGACCTATCATGCTTAAAGCAAAGACTGA
>CAYTIZ010000389.1:0-2084 GCA_964437885.1 uncultured Enterobacteriaceae bacterium | reverse complement strand
ACACCTTGTGTTTCCCTCAAAGCTTTGCTTCATATGGCTTTCAAACGGTGTCTCTTCCAGTTAACGGGACAGCAGTGAAAATATATTATAATAATATCAGTAGCTTACATGTTACAGACGAATCAAGTTTCTCTTTCATTCCCACAAGACCAGCATACTTCAAACTGACCTTCTATTGATTCGCCACATCGACATTGCCATGCTTCGTTCTGTTCAGCGGGTGAAAGAGCTATTTTTATCAACTGTTCAGCTGAGTTAAAGTCGGATTCATCATTGACCCAAACTTCTGGCCAACATTCATTGAGTGGTAGTCCACCAATAGCTCCGGTCAGGTTCATATTTCGCAGATGGCAGTCGATATTGTTCGCTTGCAACAGACTATGAATATGTCCTGCTATTATGAAGTTATCGCTGCTATAAACTTTCTTCACATTACTGAAGTAGATATAGCAAACAAGCAATGGATATAAAACAGGCGAATATAGCCAGTAATGCAATTCTATTTAACTGAGTAATTGTTTTTTTAAGCTGTGCGGCAAGAGATTCATTTTGTTTTGCCAGTTCCTCAATCAATTTTATTTGTTCAACGTTAGATTCATCATTTACATCAAGTCTTTGATGAAGTCGATCAACTTCATTTTTAATACCATTAATTGTATCGGGTATTTCTTCTTCAGGTTCGTTGTCATTTTTTTGTTCACGAATCAATTTAATTAAACGTGTTGCACCTTGAATAACGATCGGTGCCGTATTCAGTATTGTATTAATTGTACCAAGACTCATGATGGGTTTTCCTGTTCTCATGTTGTACAAGTTGGTGAAATGCTCACGCCGGACTGGTGCGTTATGCGCGTGCTCGCGACCGTAATCATAGCCGTAGCTCGGCTTTGGCTTCCTGCGTCGCTCTACCGACTCCATTCATGGAGTCGTCTGGTGAAGGAAGCATGTGCGTGCATAATGCACCAGAACCAGTGAGGGCTCGCCAAGCGATAGGACGACAAGTAACCTTTTCAATAACTGCAAGTATATTCCGGCAGATATAATTCTTAATTCGAATATTAGCGTACTTGTATAACATGAGGACTAATCATTCATTTCAGACAACGTTTGCGAGGCTGATTTTATTATAAAGGTTGTATCAACACCGACAGTTAACAAAGTGCAGCCCTTTTCCTTGTAAGGTAATACGGCTTCAGCACTAACACCAAAAAATCCTATGCGAATATTTGCTTTCTGACAACTCTCAATTATTTTATTGATAGCTTTTTGAACAAGGGGATGATCTATCTCACCGGGTTTGCCGAGACTTGCAGAAAGATCGTAAGGGCCGATCAATATTGCATCAAGGCCTTTCAAGTTGACGATGTCATTAATATTATCTACGGCTTCTGTGCTTTCAGCTTGCAGTATAACTACAGTTTCATTATTTGCTTTTTCAATATAGCGTTCAAAATCAATGCCGTATTTGTGCGCTCGTCCGATACCAATTCCTCTATCACCGATGGGCGCATATTTACAATGTCGGATGATTTCTTTTGCCTGAGCAGAATTGTGTACTTGTGGAACGATGACTCCGGCAGCACCGATATCCAGCGCTTTATTAAGCCAGATTGTTTCGCCTATAGGAACACGTATGACACAAGGGGTAGGGGCAGCGGCTTGCAACATGCTTTGTGCTTGTTGAGGGTTGAAAGCACCATGTTCAGCATCGATAAATAGCCAATCGTAGCCGACGTGGCTAAGTAATTCGCAAATCTCCGGTGAGGGTAAACTAACCAGAGTACCTATTAATACTTCGCCAGCGCGTAAACGATCTGCGAAATTATGCATTTCATTCATTATTTATTACCTCTGATTTGTAATAGAAACGACCGTGTCGAATAGAATAATACATGATATGTTATTTACATGGATGTAATGTATGCTGCGGGCGCAGGATACGCAAGGGTAGCGTTTACAGAGGAGCATGTTATTTCTCATTAATTCCGCATGGAAACGATGGAATTTTTCTATAAGATCTGTTGTCTATAACAATAGAATAATTAAGAGTTACATAAAATGTCTGCAATTTCAGAAATTCAACA
>CAYTIZ010000388.1:0-2105 GCA_964437885.1 uncultured Enterobacteriaceae bacterium | reverse complement strand
TTCTCTGAGCCTCAAATCGACCCCGGCCTGCAATTTATCCGTGAGCTTAAGCAAGCTTTCGAAGAAAGCAGTATTTCAGCCGTACCTGCATTCGTTGAAGAACTCGCATTATCAATTGAAGACAGTCGCGATATCGTCAAAGGAAAAGGTAAAGGCAATGCAAACGGTAATAGAGCGATTGATAGCATTGCCGACGCGCTGGAAGCTTCACCTTTACGGTATCAGGTTGCCGAAGAACTTAATGCATATCTAGAATATATCAACTCAGCTGAAATTATTCTTGATACCGATAATACATTAGCGCAGAGCATACAGAGTGCCGGCAACATTGTATTTAGCATGCCTTATGTTCCAGGCTCGCCTTACGGTCAACCGGACCAACCTCTACCCGAGTTCATTACTCAATATAAATTAGCCGACGATAATATTATTGATTCAGCGCTGACCAATCCGGAAGGTTTCTCCCCTCTACCGATGATCGACGCTTATCAACCCATCGCCATATTAGGTGAGCAGGCAAATGCAATCGGCGCATTGGTTGCCCTGCCCGATGTTGATGGTGGCATTCGAACCGAACCACTCATTATAGATTTTTATGGTGAGTATTTTCCTTCTATGGCACTGTTGCTTGCTGCCTAAATCTAGGCATTGAAGATATAAAAATCACCGTCGGTTCCAGTGTTCAACTCGGACGTTTAAATATAAAAACCGACGGCTATTCTTTAATGAACACGTTCTTCTATAACGACGATGAATACGGTGAAGCCTTCCCTGTTGATTCATTCTTTGATGTCCTACAAGGTAAGATTCCTGCTGATAAATACAAAGATAAAATTGTTCTTATTGGTGCCACCGCATTAGGTGTGGGCGATACATTTGTCACGCCCATCAATCCAACCATGTCTCCCGTTGCAACCTTGGCACATTCTGTTTCCAGTATTCTTAACGAAGATTTTTTCGTCGAACCTGAATGGGGTTTTTATGCACGCATGGCTGCGCTTTTAATTGTCGCGCTGTATCTAATGTTTTTACTGCCTAAACTGAGCGCTGTGGTTGGCTTCATCATTACCGGCATTCTACTCGTTGCATTATTCATGACACATTACATTATGATGACAACACAAGGCATGTGGATTCAACTAATGATGCCTGGACTACTACTCGCAGCCGGACACATACTGCTGACGACAAAGCGATTCTTTTTGTCGGAGAAAGGTAAGGCGCGTCTCGATATTGAATCAGCTGAAAGCAATCGAATGCTGGGTCTCTCTCTACAGGGACAGGGTCAGCTGGATATGGCATTTGAAAAATTCCGTAAATTGCCTGCCGATAAATCGGTGCTCGAACTACTTTACAACCTGGCACTGGATTACGAACGTAAACGCCAGTTTAATAAAGCCAAGTCAGTGTACGACTTCATGTCTGATTATGATCCCAAATTCCGCGATATTAAAAGTCGTTCTAACCGTGCTCAGTCTCTTGAAGAAACGGTTATTCTGGGTGGCGGTGGCTCATCACCAGGCGGCACATTAATACTGGATGGCGGCGGTATAGAGAAACCCATGTTAGGTCGTTACGAAGTGGAACGTGAATTAGGTAAAGGGGCAATGGGCGCCGTTTATCTTGGCACAGATCCTAAAATTTCTCGTACTGTGGCAATTAAAACCATGGCACTATCACAGGAGTTTGAAGACGACGAACTGGTTGAAGTGAAACAACGCTTCTTCCGTGAAGCAGAAACCGCTGGTCGCTTAAACCATCCAAACATCGTGACTATATTCGATGCAGGTGAAGAACATGACCTCGCTTTCATCGCTATGGAATATTTGAAAGGCACCGATTTAAGCAAATACATCAAACCAGATACCCTGCTTCCGCTAACAAAAGTTTTATCCATTATCCAGCGCTCAGCAGATGGTATCGACTATGCACACCAGAACAATGTAGTGCATCGTGACATCAAACCGGCAAACATCATGTGGGACCCAGAGAGTGACGAATGTAAAATCACCGACTTTGGTATTGCCCGCATCACCGATTCAAGTAAAACGAAAACCGGTATGGTACTGGGCACCCCTTCTTATATGTCACCGGAGCAACTTGCC
>CAYTIZ010000387.1:0-2114 GCA_964437885.1 uncultured Enterobacteriaceae bacterium | reverse complement strand
AAACATTTGAATTGTTTCGTGATCAAGGTGTGATCCGTGAACATTATCAGCATCGCTTCAAGCACGTTCTGGTCGATGAGTTTCAAGACACCAATGCGTTGCAATATGGATGGTTAAGATTATTAACTGGCGATGATAGTACTTTATTTGCGGTCGGGGATGATGATCAATCGATCTACAGTTGGCGCGGAGCGCGTGTTGAAAACATGCAAGCTTTTGTGCGTGATTTTAAACAAGCAAGATTATTAAAGCTGGAACAGAATTATCGTTCAACCGCAATCATACTGAAAGCAGCGAATAAATTGATCGATAATAATGCGCGTTTGGGCAAAGATCTCTGGACCGAGGGTGAAGATGGTGATCGCATCGGTGTTTATATGGCCTATAACGAAACTGATGAGGCGCGTTATGTTATAGATCGAATTAAACAAGCGCCCGAGCAAGGCAAGTCTTTTACAGACTATGCTGTTTTGTACCGTGTCAGTGCCCAGTCTCGTGTGCTTGAAGAAGCGTTGATGCAAGCGCGTATTCCCTATCGTGTTTATGGTGGCATGCGATTCTATGAACGTGCTGAAATTAAAGATGCCCTCGCCTATGTTCGACTTGCCCGTTTTACCGAAGATGATTCTTCGTTTGAACGAATTATAAATACGCCCACACGCGGCATAGGTAACAGAACGGTTGAAGAGTTACGTGTTACAGCAAGAAGGGATAATTGTTCTTTGTGGAAAGCGGCATTACAGATTGTTGAACATAAATTAATGAGTGCGCGCGCTTTAAATGCATTAGAACATTTCATTCATTTAATTCAGAAAATGCAACAAGCGGAGTCTGAATCCACATTAAATGAACATGTTGAGCAAGTCATAAAGTTGAGTGGTTTAATCGAACATTTAAAAAAAGAGAAAGGCGAAAAAGGTTTGTCGCGAGTTGAAAACCTTGAGGAACTGGTAACCGCATCAGGCGAGTTTGAAATCGGTGATGATGAGGAATTGGCAGAGATGGATGCCTTGTCGGCATTTCTTTCTCATGCAGCATTGGAGTCTGGGGAAACACAAGCCGGAGATAGTTCAGACTGTGTTCACTTAATGACATTGCATTCCGCCAAAGGTCTGGAATTCCCTGATGTTTATTTGGTGGGTATGGAAGAAGGTTTGTTTCCACACCAACGTAGTAGCGAAGACTTGATCCAGTTAGAAGAAGAACGGCGGCTTTGTTATGTCGGTATCACCCGGGCGAAAAACACACTGACATTAACCTATACACAACATCGACGTTTACACGGATCAGACTATTATCCGCAACCGTCACGGTTTATAGATGAAATACCGTCTGAACTACTTAATGATATTAGGTTGGGTGGTAGTGTTACAGAATCATTGTTTAGTAATAAACCGAGTGCTTCTGGCAATGATGGTGAACTGGCATTGGGGCAACGTGTAACACACGCGAAATTTGGTGAAGGCATCGTGCTTAATCTTGAGGGTAGCGGTAGCCATATGCGTATACAGGTCAACTTTGAGAAGGCGGGGGCTAAGTGGTTAGTGGCACAGTATGCCAATCTTCAACCTGCCTAAGAATGGATATTTTATCCGACGATCGCCATGGATGGTGGAAATGCAAATTTTGCAGGAGCAAAAATTTACTAGGCGTTATAATGCTTTATCTGCGATGCTCATTGACTAGTGCCAACTCCGCTTCTCGAAAAGTATTATGCCTCGTATTCGAATAAACTATCTCATTCTTATTTATTACTATCATGTGCAGATCTAAATGAAAAACATACTAATAATTGATGGCGCCGATAACTGTGCTTAAGTGTTTATACAATCTCGGATGATGATTTTAATATAATATTTCCTCTTGAAGAGCAGGATATAGAATTTAATTCAGATCTTGAAAATCGATGGTTTGCACGGAATAATTTTATATGGACTAGATAATAAGAAAAAATATTATCCTACAAAAAAAGAAAATGAAATGTCAGTGACTATATAAATTATTTAAATAGGCAAAAAATTATGAATAAACGAAATATCTTTTTTTATTTACTGATCAGTATCTTTGTTACTGCGTGCGGTAGTGGGACTGATGCTACTCAAGATGGCGAAGCT
>CAYTIZ010000386.1:0-2121 GCA_964437885.1 uncultured Enterobacteriaceae bacterium | reverse complement strand
GAAGATAATTCACCAGGCGTAGAAGCCATTGTTATTAGCGCCAGTGGTTGTGGCGCAACGATAAAAGAATACGGCGATATTCTTAAACATGACAACAACTATGCGGAAAAAGCGCAACGCATTAGTGAGCTCGCCAAAGACCTGTGTGAAGTAATCACCAATGAACCGCTAGATCAATTTGCCCACAGTAGCTCAACGAAAGTAGCCTTTCACAGCCCCTGCACCTTACAACATGCGCAGCAACTCAATGGTATTGTAGAAAAAATACTAGAAAAAATTGGCTACCAATTAACGGTAGTTTCTGACTCACACATATGTTGTGGCTCTGCAGGCACTTATTCGATTATGCAACCTGAACTATCGCAGCAATTGCTTAACAATAAGCTTGATGCATTAGAACATGACAAACCCGATATTATTGTGACTGCCAATATTGGTTGTCAGCTACATCTCGCAACCAAATCAAACGCTATCGTAAAACACTGGATAGAACTTCTTACGGGATCATAAGCGAAAAATAAATCAGCTTAACCATTGCAGCCCCTTACTATATTGACACTAAAGTAATAATCACGAAGCCGATGCGAAGACAATATTAAATATGTCTTCTTCATGTTTTTCAAAGTGATAAGAGCTATATAGCACCTAGATCAAGAACAGCCTATTAATTTTTATATCGAAGATTAGTATGAACAGAAAATAAAGATATTAAAAATCATATCCAAAGAACTCTATATCTTCCCTAAAGACCGCAGCGACTGAATCAATTGAGCGTTGGCTATAGTATTCACGGTAATTATCATGAGAAAAGGCATTAGCATGTTGCAAAGACGCTCTTATTCCGAGCTCAGAACAAACATCAGAAAAATCTAGGCAAATATTTTCAAAGCGCAATACCTTATCTACTAACAGACGCCCTTCTTCCGAACAAATAAATAGTTTTTGCTGACTAATTCTTCTAGTACACAAAGAATCGATATAATTATCGAAGCCGCCAATCCCTCTTATTTCTTCATGCAGCGGATGATCTGAATGATGATACATAAAATTGTACAACGAGACCTGCCAATCCCAAGGATTCCTTACGACAGCAAAAGAATAATAGCTATCAAACACTGATTGGCCAATCTCTTGAATTACCTCCGAAGCAGAGATATGAGCTGGGTAAGGCATCAAATCATATGTCTGAGCATTAATATCCAGCCAGGACTCTACGTTCATACGTGTTTGCATCACCTGATTTGCAATAGGCAGCAAGCTCTGACGAATGCTTGTGCCTGCGTTTTTATAAATATGAATAAAAATAAAATTAAGTTCTTTTGAAAGCAGCATAATTCTATATCCCACAACCTATTTTCATTAGAAATAGACTAAGGCAATATTTATACCAAATATTTCGAACAAGCTATGAGCATATATGCGCTAAAGACAATGATTGAACACTTCGAAATTCTAAACTCGTAAGCCAATAACAGATTAAACTTCTAAAATATTAGAAGAACCATTTTCAATACCATCAATCGTCCAATTACCTACTGAATATCGGATCAATCGTAAAGTAGGATAACTGACCTTAGCTGTCATACGGCGGACTTGGCGATTGCGCCCTTCTTTGATTTTTATTTCCAGCCAAGTATCCGATACTGTTTTCCTTTCTCGAATCGGCGGCATTCTAGGCCAGATGTTAGGCTCGCTAATAATTTTAACTTTAGCCGGCTTAGTCATACCGTCTTTGAGCTTTACTCCATTACATAATGCCTTAATCGCTTTTTTGTCAGGTACGCCTTCTACTTGTGCCCAATATGTCTTAACCATTTTGTGTTGGGGAGAGGCAATTTTATCTTGCAGCACACCATCATCAGTCAACACCAACAGTCCTTCTGAATCTTTATCCAAACGTCCCGCCGCATAGACATTAGGGATATCGATATAGTCGGCAAGCGTCGTTTGACCATCCTGACTGGTAAATTGACTTAATACGCCATAGGGCTTGTTAAATAATACTACTTTAGACATTCACATCAGAATAAGGACAGTAACAATAAAATCAGGGGCACTCCATCATTATCGATGAAATGATTTGTGAGTTAAATCACGCTAAAGCTAGCTTTAACCTCAGCA
>CAYTIZ010000385.1:0-2128 GCA_964437885.1 uncultured Enterobacteriaceae bacterium | reverse complement strand
TTAAACACATGCAGGTATCTGTTAAATATTTTGCCAGTTTACGTGAATTAATGGGCGAGGCTAGTTCCGTTGTTGATATAGAGGAAAATAGTTCTGTCAGTAAATTGTGGCAGTCTATTATTGAAAGCAAGAACGTTGAGTTTGATAATGTCATGATGGCGGTCAATATGGAATACGTAAAGTCAGAGCATCAACTTAAGCCAGGAGATGAGGTGGCTTTTTTCCCACCGGTTACTGGAGGCTAAGCTAATCTATGTTAATCGAACTACGAAAAGAACCGTTTAATGCCTATCAGGAAATGCAGTCTTATCTGGATAATCTGGATATGGCAGGACAATATGGTGCCACAGCAAGCTTTGTTGGAACTATGCGCGACTTCAATGAAGATAAAAAAGTGACCTATATGACGCTAGAACATTATCCAGGAATGACGGAAAAACATCTTGATGCTATTGTTAGAGAAGCAACAGAAAAATGGAATCTGCTTGATGTATTAATATTGCATCGAATTGGTAAGATCAAAATAGCTGAGGATATTGTATTAGTTGCCACATGGTCAGCACATCGCAAAGATGCCTTTGAAAGCTGCCGTGTGATCATGGAGCAGCTTAAATCTGGCGCACCATTCTGGAAAAAAGAAGAAACAACGTCAGGTGCGGAATGGGTTGAGAAGAATACACCCGGTTATTAGTTTTACATGTCTTTAAATAAACACCCTGATTTTCTCATCATCGGGGCTGGCATTGTCGGTCTTACAATTGCGTTAGAGTTAAAAAAACAATTCTCTGACTCAATCATTACCATTCTTGAAAAAGAAGCTCAACCCGGCGCACATGCAAGCGGTCGAAATAGTGGTGTGCTCCATGCGGGTTTTTATTACACAGCAGACTCACTAAAAGCAAAATTATGTCGTAATGGTAATTTTGCCTGGCGACAGTATTGCGAAGAACATAAATTAACATTGAATCAATGTGGAAAACTAGTCATTGCTCGTAATGAAGAAGAACTAAAGGGTCTGGATGAATTATATCAACGCGGCCAGATTAATAATGTTGAACTGGAAATGATTACAGCAGAGCAGGCGACTGAAATAGAACCACAAGCTTATACTTATGAACGTGCCCTTTGGTCGCCAACTACAGCAACAATAAACCCAATGGAAGTCATGGGGTCTATTCAGCGAGATAGTGCTGGTGCGGGAATTACATTATTGAATGATACGGCCTATATTAAACGATCAAAGAACAAGGTCGTTACCAGTAAAGGCGAGTTTGAAGCAGCTTATGTCATTAATGCAGCCGGCCTGTATGCGGACAAGATCGCGCGTGATTATGGTTTTTCACAAGATTATAAAATACTACCTTTTAAAGGTTTGTATCTTTACGCTAATGATGACGGGCTTAAGTTAAAAACCAATG
The DNA here is from genome assembly GCA_964437885.1 of uncultured Enterobacteriaceae bacterium. Classification (GTDB taxonomy): domain Bacteria; phylum Pseudomonadota; class Gammaproteobacteria; order Eutrophobiales; family Eutrophobiaceae; genus UBA7359. The sequence continues at coordinate 710 of CAYTIZ010000385.1, read as the reverse complement.
TGTACCCTGTGCCGGATTTGCGCAATCCATTCCTGGGAGTGCATTTTACGGTAACGTCGGAAAACAAAACCAAGATAGGGCCGACAGCTATTCCTGCCTTCTGGCGTGAGAATTACTCAGGATTAGAACAATTTAATTTAAAAGAGTTGACTGATATTTAGCGAATAACTTTGGTTTTAGAAAACTGGTATTTAAAGAAATGCAGAAATACTCAAAAAAGAAACTGGTGCAACTTGCAGGGACTTTACTGAAAAATATTAACAAGGATGATTTTAAACAATGGGGCAAGCCCGGTATTCGCGCACAATTAATAAATATCAAAACCAAACAACTGGAAATGGATTTTAAATACGAAGGTGATGATAAATCATTTCATGTATTGAATGCGGTCTCACCAGCTTTTACCTGTGCCTTGCCGTTTAGTGAATTTATTGTTGATAAAATAAAAAAGGCTTTAATTTAACGCCATTAGTTAGATAATGACTATCTCAGTTTAGGTCGTAGAAAATAGAAAAAGAACTATGAGTAAATTAAAACAGATTCCTAAATTCAAGAATGAGGCAGAGGAGCGTGATTTTTGGGAAAAGCATGATTCCAGTGAGTTTTTAGATTGGAAAAAAGCTAAACTTGCAGCATTTCCCAACTTAAAGCCTTCTACCAAAACAATTTCTTTACGTTTGCCAGAAGGTTTATTCGATCGTATCAAGATC
>CAYTIZ010000384.1:1835-2137 GCA_964437885.1 uncultured Enterobacteriaceae bacterium | reverse complement strand
CACCATGAGATTACGCGAATGATAGTCTCGATGTACCCAGACTTGTGGCTGCTCCAAAGCAGTCTCAGCAAGCAGCTCAAAAACCGCTTCCAGCATTACCACATCCGACTCACTTAACTCCAAGCCAAGATGTTGGCCTAAAAGCCAATGGCGAAACAATTCCATTTCCTGCATCAGCAATGACTTGTCATACACTGGCAGCGCTATCGAGTTACCTTTGCCCTTTTGCTGCATGTGTAAGAGTGCATCGATAGCATCACGATACAAATAATCAGCAGTATCGTTATTAAGTGCAGACAAAT
>CAYTIZ010000384.1:752-1825 GCA_964437885.1 uncultured Enterobacteriaceae bacterium | reverse complement strand
AGCTGATATCACCTAAATCAGATAACAATAAGAGCCCCTCGCCGAGATTCTTTTGCTCAATTTTCGGAACGTTTAAACCCATGCCATATAAAGCATCAGCAATACGAATAAATGACGAACAATCTTCCTTGTCCGGGGGCGCATCCATAACAATAAATGTTTTTTCACCAACGGATATACGAAAATAACGGCGAAAACTGGCGTCAGCGGAAGCCGGAACAATACGCGAGATGCGCAGCTCCAGGTCGTTGCGCAGCCAATCTGTCATTGCTTGAAAACGTAACTCCACAATCATTGTTTCCTCAAAAATCTCTAACCACGTTTCTGAATACTCTCTTTTGAATCCTGACGACCGAAAAAACGGAACACCGTGTTACGCATATCGTCAGCAATCAGGTAGAAACACGGCAACACCATTAGAATCAATACCGTCGCAAACAACAATCCAAAACCAAGGCTTACTGCCATCGGCGCTAAAATCCTGGTCTGACCCGTTGAAAAAAAGATCAGTGGCGAGACACCCAGAAAAGTAGTGATGCTGGTCAATAAAATCGGCCGTGTACGTACCCTACCTGCTTCAATCAATGCAGTAATACGATCCACGCCAGCGCTACGTTGCTTCTTGGTGAAATCAATCAGAATCAAAGAATCATTAACAACAATGCCCGCCAATGCCAAAAAACCAATAAGCGATAAAAACTGCAACTGAAAGCCCAGCACATAATGCCCAACAACCACACCGATCAAGCCAAAAGGAATAGCGATAATCACCACAAAAGGATCGAGCACGGATTTAAATAATGCTGCCAGAATAAAAAATATAATAATCAACGCAATAATCAATGCATCAAGCATATCTGCAACCGAACGATTCGCCTCGCGCTTCTCGCCCAGATAAAACAATTCAAAGTCAGGCAAGTCAGGGCGCGACGCAAACTCATCACCAAGTAATTTAGTCACCTCTAATGGAGTCGTCACATCAGTATCGACATCTGCAGTGACCGTCGCCAGACGCCGAAGGTCGCGCCGATTCACCTGATCGACGTCGCTCTTGACGATGCGCTTGACCTCAA
>CAYTIZ010000384.1:0-742 GCA_964437885.1 uncultured Enterobacteriaceae bacterium | reverse complement strand
CCCTACTTCGATATCAGCAACCTGACCAAGAAAGACAGACTTACCACCAGGCAGCACAACACGTAATGATGCCAGGTCGGCCGCTTCAGTACGCACTGACTCTGGGTAGATTACTCGCACTGGCATACGCTTACCACCGACAGTGACTTCTGCCACTTCCAGGCCTTGAAAACCAGTGCGTACGGCTTCAGCTAACTGCGATTGCGTTAGCCCCAGCTGTCGTCCGCGCTCATTCAAGCTGTATTGATACTCCAACTTGCCCGGCTCAAAATCCTGATTAACATCAGTCACGCCCGGCAACTGCCGCAAATAATCTCGCATTGCAACACTCACTACGCCTAACCCTTCAACTGTTTCAGAGGCAACCCCCACCTCAATATCAGCACCGGAAGGGCCGGCTTGCGTGCTTACTATCGAAACACGCCGAATACCAGGTTCAGTTTTCAGTCGTTCACGGATCGCGTTAATAACTTCACTCGTAGTTCGTGAACGCGTGCCACCATTATTAAACTTGAGACTGACAACAGGCCCTATCCAGGTCTCGATAAAACCTTCAGGCTGGCGTTTGTTAAGATCAATAATGTGCTGCACATAATTATTGCCAAACTTAAAGACCGAAAAATCAACAAAACTCACGCCAATATTAGTTAGCATACTATTAAGTTCTTTATCCTCATCAACCACTTCCAGTATGGCCTTTTCAACACGCTTGGCCAGCTCAGTGGTGTCTTCCAGGCTATAA
>CAYTIZ010000383.1:0-2138 GCA_964437885.1 uncultured Enterobacteriaceae bacterium | reverse complement strand
ATTTTGCACGACAATTGGTCAATGAGCGTTTGCAGGAGGCCAGAGAACAAATCCCAGAGGGTTTTGGCGATCCTGTTATGGGGCCCATCTCAACCGGCATGGGATTAATCCTGTTCTATTACCTTGAAGATACGACAGGAAACTATTCTCTCGAAGAACTGCGCGAGATTCAGGATTGGGTGGTCAAGTTTAATTTGCAAACTGTACCGGGCGTGACCGAGATATTGGGTATTGGTGGATTTGAAAAGCAATTTCATGTGGAGATAAAGCCAAATGCACTACTGCGTTATTCAGTTTCATTACAAGATGTGATCGAGCGAATTAATGCCAACAATCTGAATGTGGGTGCCCAGTTTATCGAGAAAAATTCAGAAGAGTTTATTGTCCGTTCTGTTGGTCTCGCAAAGAATATTGACGACTTAAACAACATCGTGATCAAAACAGTCGATGGCAGCCCTATATTTCTTTCGGATCTTTCTGACATTAAAACGGGTGGTGCAATCCGTCGTGGACTACAAACGCATAATGGTGTTGAAGAAGTGATTGCCGGCATGGTGATTAAATTATTTGGCACCAATTCTTCAACAGTGATTGCCGATACCGAAGCAAGAATAAGTGAAATTAATAATATTTTACCCGAAGGTATTCGAATCGTTCCGTATTATGAACAAAAAAGCTTAGTCGAAGCCTCTGTTAAAACCGTGACCAATGCCTTAACTCAAGGCATTGGTTTAGTTATTATTATATTATTATTATTCCTCGGCGCACTTCGACCCAGTTTTGTTGTTGCACTATCCATTCCTTTTTCCGTCTTCTTTGCCATGATCTGGATGTATTTGCTCGATATGTCTGCCAACTTGATGTCCTTTGGAGGATTGGCAATTGCCATCGGTATGATGGTCGATGGTAGTGTGGTCATGATTGAGAACGTTGATCGCCTGTTACGAAAACAGGATTCTAATGAACCGGTATCACATATCGTTGGTCGTGCCTGTCGTGAAGTAGGTCGACCGATTGTTTTCGCCACTATTATTATAGTTATTGTGTTTCTTCCCTTGTTTACCTTACAAGGTGTGGAAGGTAAAACATTCGGACCTTTAGCTTATACAATTACACTCGCCATGATTGGTTCATTACTGTTTGCGATCTTTATTGCACCTATGCTCGCCTCTATTTTTATGCGTAAGCCAACACAGAAGGTTGAAGGGGATAGTGAACATCAAGTTCCCATAGTCAGAATTATGCTTAAGTTCTACACGCCGCTTGTTCATTTTTTCGTGCATAACAGGTTAATTGCATTAACACTTGCCCTTGGTTTAATCATCATTGGTGCTTCAATCTTTCCACGCTTGGGTGCTGAGTTCACGCCAAAACTGAGTGAAGGAACAATTGTTGTTCGTCTAACGATGGCACCGTCTATTTCACTAAAAGAAAGTAAGCGAAATACGATGCTGGTTGAAAAACGATTACTCGGTATTCCAGAGGTGACAAAAGTGATATCGCGTATTGGTCGAGGCGAAGTCGGAGCGCATGCTGATCCGATTAATTCTGCCGAGATGTACGTCATTCTTAAACCTAATACAGAATGGAGAAAGCCCAAAGATCAGGCATTCATTGAAGCTCAGATCCGTGAGAAGATCAAAGATATCCCGGGTATTCAGGCTAACTTGACCCAACCTATCGCAATGGCTGTCGATGAACTACTTGAAGGTGTTAGAGCCGAGTTGGCTATTAAGCTGTTCGGCGATGATCTGGATGTTCTAAAACAATATGCGGATGAAATAGCAGAAGTAATACGGGAAGTAGAGGGTGCTGCTGATGTTCAGGTTGATCAAATCTCTGGTGTTCCGCAGCTTCGTATTAGTCCTGATAGACAGGCAATCGCACGTTACGGTCTTAATCTTGAAGATATACAACGTGTGATCAGTGCGGCAGTCGGTGGTGTATCAGCAGGTCAAATATTTGAAGGGATAAGACGTTTCGATATCTTTGTGAGATATACCCCTGATGCGAGGTCAACAAAAGAGGATATTAAACAATTAATAATTGAAACACCGGATGGTGTGAAAATCCCCCTTGAGCAAGTTGCAATGATCGAAGAGCTTGTTGGTCAGAGGCAGATTACGCGTCAAAATAAT
>CAYTIZ010000382.1:0-2161 GCA_964437885.1 uncultured Enterobacteriaceae bacterium | reverse complement strand
GTCTGGATCCGGTTCGTAAACGACCGGGAATGTATACTGACACTACGCGTCCGAATCACCTTGTGCAGGAAGTGCTGGATAATAGTGTCGATGAAGCCATTTCAGGCTTTGCCTCCAAGATTGAAGTCACCTTACATAAAGACGGCTCCGCCTCTGTGACGGATGATGGTCGTGGTATGCCAGTTGATAAACATCCTGGGGAAAAAGTATCGGGCGTCGAGGTAATCCTGACACGATTACATTCCGGCGGTAAGTTCTCTAATAAAAATTATAAGTTTTCCGGTGGTCTGCATGGTGTCGGCGTGTCGGTCGTTAATGCCTTATCTAAAACTCTGGAAGTATTGGTCAGGCGTGATGGCAAAGAACACAGTATGAGCTTTAAAGGCGGAGACGTGAAAACGCCATTAAAAGTAGTGGGTAGTGTCGGTAAGAAAAATACCGGAACTACTATCCATTTCATGCCCGATGCTAAATATTTTGATTCAACGAACTACGCTGTTCCCAGACTTAAGCACTTGATGCGCGCCAAAGCTGTCTTATGTCCGGGATTAAAAATCACGTTTCATGATGAAGCGAAAAAAGATAAACAAGAATGGTGTTATGAAGATGGTATTAAAACCTATCTGGCAGAAGAGTTGGTAGGTCTGGAATTACTGCCGCCGGAGCCTTTTTTAGGTTCAATGCAAAGTGAACATGAAGCGGTGGATTGGGCAGTCCATTGGCTGGCAGAACCTGGTGAAATGGTGACGGAAAGTTATGTCAATCTGGTGCCGACACTTCAGGGAGGAACACATGTCAATGGCATGCGTCAAGGTTTGCTTGATGCGATTCGCGATTTTTGTGAATCAAGAAATTTATTACCACGTGGAGTGAAATTAACAGCGGATGATATCTGGGATAGTTGTTGTTACCTTTTATCGGTGAAAATGGATGATCCGCAGTTTGCCGGACAAATTAAAGAACGCCTGTCTTCGCGCGAGTGCGCCACCTTCGTTTCGGGTGTGGTGAAAGATGCATTGAGCCAATGGTTGCATCAACACGTTGAGATGGGCGAACGTATCGCCGAATTAGTGATTGCCGCAGCGCAGAGACGGCTTAAATCAAACAAAAAAATAGTTCGTAAAAAAGTCAGTGGTGGTCCGGCATTACCCGGAAAATTAGCCGATTGTTCTATGCAAGATATTAGTGTCTCTGAATTATTTCTCGTGGAAGGAGATTCAGCGGGTGGTTCAGCGAAACAAGCCCGTGATAGAGAGTTTCAAGCGGTTATGCCATTACGTGGCAAGATATTAAATACCTGGGAAGTGGATTCAGCGGAAGTACTGTCCTCAAAAGAAGTGCATGATATTGCTGTAGCCGTTGGCGTTGATCCTGGTTCGGATGATTTATCCGGATTACGTTATGGCAAGATATGTATTCTTGCCGATGCCGATTCAGATGGCGCGCATATCGCAACATTGATCTGTGCCTTATTTCTTAAACACTTCAAACCATTGGTTGAAAACGGTCATATCTATGTGGCGATGCCACCGCTTTATCGAATTGATGTGGCAAAGGACGTTTATTACGCACTGGATGATGCTGAAAAACAGGGAGTTCTGGATAAAATCACGGCAGAAAAGAAACGCGGCAACGTCAGCGTGCAACGCTTTAAAGGTCTGGGAGAAATGAACCCGATACAGTTGCGCGAAACAACCATGGCTACAGCAACACGACGGTTGGTGCAATTGACCTTACCGAATGAAAAACAGGCCAATAAAATCATGGATATGTTATTGGCGAAGAAGCGAGCGGCGGATAGAAAGAAATGGCTGGAATCGAAAGGTGATACGGCGATAGTCGATTAAAGTTAATTCTAGTTATTAGTAGAAATATTATATAAATCAATAATTTAAGTAGTATATTTAATTGTAATTCGAGGAAATTGTAATGCCTGATTCAATGAGTTTTGACTTCGAGCAGAACGAACAACAACCGTTGCAGGAGTTTACAGAGAAGGCCTACCTGGATTATTCCATGTACGTTATTTTGGATCGCGCCTTACCGCATATTGGTGATGGTTTGAAACCAGTGCAGCGTAGAATTGTTTATGCCATGTCGGAATTGGGCTTAAAGGCAACAGCAAAGTATAAAAAATCGGCAAGAACCATTGGCGATGTAC
>CAYTIZ010000381.1:0-2162 GCA_964437885.1 uncultured Enterobacteriaceae bacterium | reverse complement strand
ACACTCATCATTCATGTGATGTTTAACAATCTCCTTGCTAATCGAATCAAATTCCCTGTTTGCTCGATAAACATAAATTCCTGTCAATAAAAAACTGATGATGATGGCAAATAAGCCAACAGGAATTCCCCAGCTAATGACGCTATTTGTCGATATTGTTTTTGCAAAAACATGAGGGAAGAAAGCAATAATTAAAATAAAACTATAGTAGATAATAAAAACAATTAATGTGAGCAGCCAACTAAATCTTCCACGTTTTTTTTCAAGCTCATGAAATCCGGGATCATTGTGTATCCGACGATATAATTCCTGCATGACCTTTCCCCTTTTTTTTCCACCATACCATAAGACTTGGATAGCTATGAATTCCACAGACAATAAAAAAGCCCGCTGATGCGAGCTTTTTTATCATATTGTTTTAACTAGCTAGCCGGTAACTTGCCAGGTTCCATCTTCCTGCCGACAAGCAGTTCCCTTAACCTCTTCATTCTCACCATCGACATAAATGGTTTGGGTAAAGTCGCGGCAAGCTTGTCCTTCTGAAGTATAGGTTCTGGTTGGCGTCACTTCACCCTTATGCCCTGAATCTGGATTAACCCATGTTGTAGTTTGACCCACTTTCTGAGTTTCAAGTGCATTTTGAGTTGTATCGTAATGATATTGTTGATCCTGACAGTCCAGTGACTTACCGACCTTATTACCCAAATAACCACCTGCCACTACACCTGCACCAATAGCAATTTTGTTTCCAGTTCCGCCACCAATTTGCGAGCCTACCAGGCCACCTAAAGCAGCACCAACCAATGTACCAAACAATTCGCCGCCACCAGTTTCTTTCTGCTGTTGCACACATTCGGCATTAACAGTTGCAGAGAAACCAAATAATAATATCAAACTCGAAATAAGAGTATTTTTTTTCATAACAATTCCCTATTCATTAAACTATGCCAGAAGAAAACCATGTAATAAGTTTAGTCTATATTCTCTTCACTAAAGTAATTCAAGTTAGTTTATGTGAGCTTTTCGACACTAATTACGACGCCATCTTCATCAGCATAAATATAGTCTCCAGGACTAATCGTTACATCAGCAAAAGTAACGGCAACATCACGTTCACCAACGTCTTTCTTAACACTCTTGCGAGGATTGGTATTCAACGCTTTAACACCAATATCAATATTGGCAATCACTGCTGAGTCACGGATACAACCATAAACAATGATCCCTTGCCAACCATTATCTTTAGCTAGTTCAGCTAACATATCCCCGACTAAAGCACATCGTAAGGATGCATCACCTTCAACAACCAGAACACGTCCTTCTCCCGGCTCTTCCAATGCAGCACGAACCAGAGAGTTATCTTCAAAGACTTTTACTGTCGATGCAGGACCAGAGAATCGTTTCTTACCACCATAGTCATTAAACATTGGTGTTGCGATTCGAAGATTTTCTTCGTGTTTATCATATAAATCTGCTGTAGCAAAACTCATGGAAAAAATCCTGTTATCAATTATTAAGCAATGTGTAGAATTCGGGGCGACGATCAGACAGTACGCCATTATGTTCGGTAATCATTTTATTATCTGCATCTTCTGGATTTATCTCGGTAATGAATAAAGCATCGCGTTGTGATACTGCTCGATGCAATAATTTTCCTCCAGGCGCAACTATCTGACTTTTGCCAGTAAACTTCAAACTGCCTTGCGGTCGTTTATCCGTACCATAACGGTTGGCTGTAATAGCAAATACTTTATTCTCTATACAACGAGCAAGCATAGTTTGCTGACAAAATGTCAAAACAAGATTGGAAGGCTGACAAATAACCTGCGCGCCTTGCAAAGCTAGAACCCGAGTTACTTCGGGAAAGACCCAGTCGAAACAAATCATGATGCCAATTTTTACACCATTAATATCATTAACAATAAATGGTGTATCGCCAGGATCAAAACAGAACTTTTCTTCATTGAATAAATGTATTTTACGATAGATATGTTCGATACCATCTGGACCAATGAGTGCAGCGCTGTTGTAACACTGCTTACCCTGTTTCTCAGCAAAACCAACTACTAAATGTGTATTATTTTTATTTGCCAAATTCACTAATGCATCGAGATGTGCACTGCTATCCGGTTGTTCTGCATATTTTAGTGATTCATTTTTAT
>CAYTIZ010000380.1:0-2164 GCA_964437885.1 uncultured Enterobacteriaceae bacterium | reverse complement strand
GCGTTCATGTCAACGACGCGTTTCCATTGGATTCGTCGTGGATCGATGCCTAACTCATTACCATGAGTAATATGATTATCAATCATGGCCGATAATAATGCGTGGGCGACTCCAATAGCATGAAAGTCCCCGGTAAAATGCAGGTTGATATCTTCCATCGGCACGACTTGAGAATAACCGCCTCCGGCTGCACCGCCCTTCATGCCGAAACAAGGACCTAGGGAAGGCTCACGTAGACACATAATCGCTTTTTTGCCAATCCGGTTCAGAGCATCACCAAGACCAACCGTAGTAGTGGTTTTGCCTTCACCGGCTGGCGTAGGACTAACTGCGGTGACCAGTATTAGTTTGCCATCTTCTTTATCTTTTAGGCTATCAATATAGTTGAGTGATAATTTAGCCTTGAAATGGCCATAGGGGTCTAAATGTTCGCTTTCGATGCCATATTGGTCTTTGGCTAAATCAATAATACGTTTTTTATTCGCTTTTTGAGCGATTTCAATATCTGACATTCCGGCCTCTCCTTCAGCTAGTTACCGGTTGAAAATTTTTATAAAACACAATAAGTTATAAAAATCTTATGAAAGTAGTTATTATAATTTTTGGGGATGGGATCCACCGTACAAGCTATATTCTATCGGTTTAGCGATGATTACACCATACTGCGTAGAATCATAATATAATCATATTGATATGCGTAAATATTTAAAACGTTCACGAAAACGTCTGTTATCCAGGCTTGCCTGGAGAATACAGTTGGTATTTTGGTCGGGTGCAATTCTTGTTGCTCTGCTTGCAACGGCGTTGGCTATTCTTAGAGAGGGTGCGGATGACTATTTTCATGTATTAGCCGAATATTCAGGTGTTGTTCCATTTATCCTGCCACCTGTTGGTTTAATGTTAATTTCGTGGCTCACTAACAAATTTTTTCAAGGGTCTGAGGGCAGTGGGATTCCGCAGATGATTGTTACCATACAAAAGAGTGAGCAATTTTATTTAAGAAAAAGTCTGTTATTGTTAAGAGTGTCTGTTGGTAAATTATTAATGACGGTACTTGGGCTGCTATCAGGCTTATCCATAGGCCGCGAAGGGCCAACAGTCCACATCGGCGCTTCAATTATGTACTCCTTGGGAAAGTTCACTCGGTTTCCACCACATTATATTGAAAAGGGTCTGATCCTCGCTGGCGGTTCAGCCGGGGTTGTTGCTGTATTCAATGCACCTTTGGCCGGTATTGTTTTTGCTATTGAGGAACTCAGTCGTTCTTTTGAAGAAAAAAATAGTGGAATTATTCTTACAGCAGTGGTTTTGGAGGGATGACGGCAATCACAATTCAGGGCAACTACATTTATTTTGGGAGTGTGTACACGGTACTACCGACAGGTACAAGTTGGTTAGCCACTCCTATCTGTGGTGTACTGGGTGGAATGAATGTAAAAGTTTTCTATACTATTTAACCTATAAAATGATGATTGAGTAATGACAAAATCAATAAAAAACGGTTCAAAGCGGACAATCAAGGGTAAACCCTGTGTTTATTATGATGGTTATTGGATTCGACGTTATGAACAGGATCAAGATACTCTGGCTGATAAAAAACGCACGATTGATCAACTGACCCGCAGGGTATTTCACCATGTTGAAGCCGGTATCAATGCGCCAGGATATATGCTGGATAAGATCGAGGCGATCTATGAGCAGGAAACTGATCCGGCCAGAAAGCGGGTTAAGGGCGCTATGTTGGCGGGTGCTTTATTAAACAGGGGTAGAGATATACTGACGCGAATAGTGGAGTTGGAAGAATCCGGTGTAAAGATTGAAACAGACAATGAGTTGTTTCATATGTGTGGTCAGTGTTTTACCAGAGCGCTGAAATTGGGGGAAAATATTAAATTAGCCAACGGTGAAGAAGGTCTGGACGAACTCTGGGGTGAACCTTTTAAGGTTTTTTCCTTACCCATGGAGGATTTTTTTCGCAGTCGTTATATCAAGGTGGCTCAAACCATGTCACAAATCGATAAAATCACTGATGTTATAAAAACTGTCACCAACTTTATGCCTATTTTGAAACCGGTTAAGCCAATTCTCATTGAATTATGTAAGAGTGCCAAGCTTGCTTGTGAGACATTGCGCAGTGATCCGGAAATATTTGAAGTGTGGCCTC
>CAYTIZ010000379.1:0-2165 GCA_964437885.1 uncultured Enterobacteriaceae bacterium | reverse complement strand
CGGACAGCGAGATTATTGACATCAATGTCAGCGCCACCGACAGTGCCAATCAATCGGTCTCTCTGGATTTCAATCTGAATGTGGGCAATGAATATATGCAATGGAGAAAGGCAGCATGAATACAATAAAGAGAATAGGATTGTTAATCTTTTTTATTTTATTAACAGCATGTGGATCAAATACACCTCCTGGACTGGATGAATTAAAAAAGCTTTGCGAGAAAGATGCGGGTTTAACCATCTATAAAACCGTTGAGGCGGAGGGTTATTATGATGCGACTGCAAAAGCGGGAGGACGGTTGCTAGATTCAGACTACCAGTTCTATGAATATTGCAACAATGATCCATCGCCTGTATATCCTGAACCCGGCTGCCAACGCTTGACAAAAGTATCCAGGGACACGGGTTCGTGTGACGAAGAATATAATAAAACACTGAAGCGTTTTGATCGGAAGTATTCAGAATTTAGAGAAAAAAATTGTATTGCGGTGGAAAAGATCGAGAAGCCGGAGGCTGAGTACAAGTATGAAGTAGAAAGTGAAGAATGGTGGATTAACGAAAGTACTGGTACGAAAATGACATCGGGGAAAGGAAGGATAATAAATAATAAAACAGGAGAAGTACTTGGGGAGGGGAAGAATTATGTTCTTTTCCCAAAATGGTATGGTTCAGGTAGGTCTCTTCCTTCAATTCATTGTGGCTCATATCAGATTACTGGCATGGGGAAAAGTATGCCATTTGCTGTGGGGTTGATAGAAAAGACGTTAGTACCTAGAACAGATAAAAGAAAAGGAGATTTGAAATGATTGAAGAATTTTATACTGAGGCATTATTAAGTGCTGCGGCCTATGCAGATTGGGGTTTATTGGGAACGTCTAATGAATTTCAGATAAAAAATGAACTAATCAACAACCGAGGCTTCACCGAAGCGCAATACAATACATTGTTTGATCCTCAGAACCCTAATAGGCTTTATGACATCTATCAAGGATCCTCCGTTGGCTATGTCTCATCATCAATCACAGGATTTTCTGCTACCATCTTTGAAGAAAGAGCCACGGGTAAGCTAACCGTCTCCTATCGAGGCACTAACCCAGGGCTGCTGGATTTTTTTCAGGATTTACTGTTGGTAAGAGGATGGATTGGCCCTCAAGGCGGACAGGCGGTTACTTTTTTAAAAGACGCAGGGTTATTGGACAGTAATGGTGATGTGGCGGCAGGATTTGCGGGTTCGGTTAATTTTACGGGTCACTCACTGGGTGGTTTTCTGGCATTGGTCGCGGGCTCCTTTAAGCCTGGTTTAGTTGACAACCTTGCTACATTCAATGGTGCTGGGTTGACACCATTAAATCAGGCGTTCTTGCAATTTGTTTTGCCTTTGCTCAGCGGTAATAGTCTGGATGAATCCAGGATAACAAATTATTTTGCCGATAAAGGTTTCGAAGTTACCGCGAATGAAAATGTTTTGTTTTCGAGACCAGGCGATCGACAAAGGATATTTATAGAAGAAACATCTATACAAGAAGTGCCGGGGCTTTCAATAACTCTTGCGCAAATTGAGAACCATAGTATCGCAAAAATAGTAGAAAGCCTTTCCGTTTACCGCATCCTTAGTTTATTAGATCCTTCTCTCGATACTGATGCTGGATTAGATAAAATTTACACCATCCTGGATGCATCAACGAGTGAAGCTAGTCAATCTTTAGAGCTTACTATTGCGAAACTTGGTGATTTATTGGGAGGAGAACCTTCTGTTAATATTGGCGATGTTGAGCTTTTCTATCAGAGTCTCTTAACAGAGAGCGATCAATTAAAACCTGAATTTCAAGGGCTATCAATTGGTTCTCTTGTTACAACGAATAACAATGGAGAAACAGAAATTGTTTCTGCAGAAACAATCAAGCAACAAGCTCAAAATTTGATCGCCTACCGCTATGCCTTAGTCAATCTCAATCAATTTATAATTACAGGTAATGACGGTATTTATACTTCACATAATACAAATGGCGAACTCGATCTGTTTAATGAAACAACCGAGACAGGAACACTAACTAACAATTATCTCGAAGACCGCTCAGCCTTCCTCCAGTTATTAATTCAATCAAACATTGCCGATGATACAAGTCTGGATATTGATTTAGGTGAAAAATATAACGGTGCAGATTT
>CAYTIZ010000378.1:0-2182 GCA_964437885.1 uncultured Enterobacteriaceae bacterium | reverse complement strand
AAGGATTTGTGGCTAAAATGACTTCATTAATACCGCCTTGCGCAAGCTTTTGCTCGAGAACATCAAGGCCAATTTCTTTAGGCCCTATGCCATCAATCGGTGATAAATGCCCCATTAATACAAAGTAAAGCCCTTTGTATTGACCTGTTTGCTCAATGGCGAGTACATCCGTTGGCGATTCAACAACACATAAAATACCACTGTCTTGGCGTTTAGTGCTTAAGCAAATATCACACTGCGCCTGCTCGGTAAATGTGCGGCACGATTGGCAATGACCTACAGCGCTCATTGCTTTAGTCAAGGCATTACCAAGTTGAGCACCGCCTTTACGGTCGCGCTCTAACAAATGAAACGCAATACGCTGGGCAGACTTCGGACCGATGCCGGGCTGACAACGCAGTGCCTCTATCAGCGATGTTAAACTATCTGAAAGTTGCATAGTTGCTTAGAACGGCATTTTCATACCAGGTGGTAACTGCATACCGCCTGTCACTTTACCCATGCGTTCTTGCGTTTCATCGGCAACACGGCGCACAGCATCGTTACATGCTGCAGCTAATAAATCTTCAATCATGTCTTTGTCGTCTTCCATTAAGCTTTCATCAAGCTCAACACGGCGCACGTTGTGGTTACCAAGCATGGTTACTTTAACTAAACCGGCACCAGCTTCACCAACGACTTCCATTGTTGCGATTTCTTCTTGGGCTTTTTGCATGCGCTCTTGCATTTGCTGCGCTTGCTTCATCATGTTACCCATTCCACCTTTAAACATAATCGTCTCTCTTTCTTTTAATACATTAACTGAAGTATAAATAAGGGCACTGATAGTTAATTACAATGCCTGAATACTGTTTTCGTCAATTTCAGCGCTAAATAGCTGTTGAAATTGTACTATATTTTCATCGCTTGTGATCACATCAATCGCTTGCTGGTGACGACCTGCATCAATTTTTTGTTGAATTAGATAAGGCGAGTCAATCACCCCACTGGCAAAGTCGATATTTAGCTCAACGTTATGTCCATAAATAGTAGATAACGCCACATTTAACTTTTGGCGCAGCATAGGCGTATCTAAATGCTTTTGCGATTCATCCACTTCAATATGAAAATGATTGTCTTGCTTGGTAAAAATTGAATGCAAGGCAAACTGGCGCATGCGCCCGCCAAGCCCCATTCGCTTAATTAAATAAGCCCATTCATCTTGTTGATGGGCAAATCTAATTTCACTGATGGGGCTTTGAAAATCATCCGGCACCGGAATACTTGGTGCTTGTTCAACAACAGGAGCCGGTTTTTGCGGATTAATTTGCTCTAATAGCTCAGGCGCAAGATTTTCGGTAATTGTTTGATGCTTTGCTTTAAAGTCGACTTTATTTGCAGGTTTAGTGCTTACCTGTGGCTTGCTCCCTGACATGGGGAGCGCTGGCTTTTTTGGTAACTCATCACCCGTCTCACTATCCCATGGAGGCGGCTCCTGCGCTACAGCTTGAGGTGTATTGCTAATAGGTTTATCGACGGGCCTAGCAGGGGTCGATTTTGGCACAACAGGTTTTTCGGTTGCTGCGCTTGACAGTTTACCCGCACCGGAAATATTTCTGTCACGTAAAATACGCGCTATTGCAGACTGTGCACGTGCTTCTTGCTCGCCCATTGTTGGCGCTGAATGCTCAGTGCTACTAGGTACGTTTGATAGCTCAGGATTAAATCCTTGGTCAACCGCGCTACTCATTACATCATCGCATTGCGCTGCAATGGTTCGTTCTACATCGCTGTGCTGCATGTAGGCATCATCTTCGCTTTGACGCTGCGCTTGTTCATCGCTCATTGGCGTTGTATCAGACATGTTTGGCTGACTTTGTGTTGACTCTTGCTCAATGTGAGTCGGGCTATTATCAGAGCGCGAAACCTCAGGCTCAGGAGCCTCTATTGGCTGTGGATTATGTATTGATGGCTGACTTTCAGTGCTATTGCTATGCGCTGGTTTATTTTTATTTAAAATATCACGCAATGCATTGGTACGCCCTGTGGCATTTTGCTCTGGCGCGGGTTGCGAGCTAGGTGCTGAATGCGTCGTTTGTGAGTGCTCAGGTTGAAATGCTAACAATCGTAGCATAATCATCTCAAACCCTAAGCGTGGCTCAGGCGCCCACTGTAAATCTTTTTTGCCATTCAGTAATAACTG
>CAYTIZ010000377.1:0-2182 GCA_964437885.1 uncultured Enterobacteriaceae bacterium | reverse complement strand
ACCCGTGATACGGAGAATTATTAAATTGTCTCAAGATTCCGACAAATATGCCGCTAGCTATTTAAGGGTTATTTGAGAATAAAACATGGGTGCTGTAGCAAATAAAAAAACAAATTCCTCCTTGCCAAAACAAATTGGACGATTTGAGCCAATTGATATATTGGGAAAGGGAGCACAGGGTATTGTCTATCTGGCGGAAGATACTCAACTTGGACGCAAAGTCGCCATAAAAACAATTGATAAGCGCAGTCAGGATGCTGAACAATTGAATCAGGAAGCGAAACACGTTAGTCAGTTAAATCACTCGCACATCATTCCTTTGTACGAGATCGGTTATCACAACGATCACCCTTTTCTTGTTTATCAATACTATGAAGGCGAACAACTGAAACAACACTTAAAACGTGATGGAAAATTAAAACAATACGATGCCGTTAAAATAATAAACCATGTGTTGGATGGTATCGGCTATGCACATAGTAATAAGATCATTCACCGTGATCTAAATCCATCTAACCTGTTGATTGATAAAGAAGGCAATATTCGTATTATGGATTTTGGTATTTCTATAATGGCAGGAACCGTAACCGCTAGCGCAGAAGTGACAGGAACAGTCAATTATCTTGCGCCAGAACAATTAACCAATAGCGAATTAAGCCCATCGGTCGATATTTTTGCCAGCGGGTTAATTCTCTATGAAATGCTAACGGGACATCAAGTCTATACGGCCAATAACTCGATGGCCATCATGTATAAGATAACGAATGAAATAATAGCGCCACCCTCAAAACGCAACCCGGAAATAGATAAAGATCTTGACGCGATTGTCATGAAAGCATTGGAGAAAGATCCTGCTAATCGATATTCCAATGCAGCAGAAATGCAAACTGCATTGAAAAAATATCTCAAAATTGATGACAATGATGAAAAAACAACATCTCACGGCAATATATCCAGTACCGTGGATTTTCTATTACGTCGTATGAAACGCAAGCGGGATTTTCCCGCTGTATCAAGTCATATTGCTGAAATAAACCAAAAGTCTTCTACTTCGAATGTCAACTCTGCAACTGAGCTTTCAAATGTCATCTTGAAGGACTTTGCATTAACTACAAAAGTAGTCCGTTTGGTAAACTCCTGTTTTTATGGGCAGTTCGGCGGAGAAATTACAACTGTCTCCAGAGCCGTTGTTATACTCGGGTTTGAACAGGTACGAGCCGCCGTATTAAGTATCATCTTGTTTGAACACCTGCAAAATAATGAACAAGCGAATGAGCTGAAGAACGCTGCGTACACGGCATTAATGAGTGGAATTATTGCTCGTGAAAAAGCCAAACAAATGAAGAATATCAATGAGGATGATGTTGAATCCGCATTTGTCACATCCATGTTTCATCTACTTGGCAAGTTATTGTCAATTTATTACTTCCCGGAAGAATTTGAAGCGATGAAAACACTGGTTGCCAATAAAGGCGTGGATGAAGACCAGGCAATGCGATCGGTGCTCGGCGTAAATTACGAAGAACTTGGTCGCGGTATCGCAAAAGAATGGAAATTACCCGATATCATTGGCGATAGTATGAAGAAATTACCTGAAGGCTCTGTCCCTGTTGCTAAAACCTCAAATGAATCCTTAAAACAACTTGCCTGTTTCTCCAATGAACTCTGTGCCATTAGCAGTGACTCGGAAAATACAGAGCAGGCCTATGAAGAATTGGCTGCACGATATAAAGATTCACTCGGTATAAGCAAAGATAGCATTACAGAACTTCTGGAATCTTCAATCAAGGAAGCTGAAGAATTCACGCGAATATTAAATATCGATACTAGCAAGGTCACTGTATTTAAAAACCTTCGTAAAAATATCGAAGAAAATAAAGAAGAGGAACCATCGATAACTGAAGCTAATAGTAATGCACCAGTTGATGACGGTGTTTCAATTGTCACCACCATAGCTGAACCGAGAACACAGCAACAGGATCAACATGACATATTGGTCAACGGCATTGCTGAGATCACAAACTCACTTCTGGGTGACATCGATCTAAATGGCATATTAACCATGATTTTGGAAACAATTTATCGGGGCATGGGTTTCAATCGAGTCCTATTCGCAATACACAGCGCCAAAAACAAACAAGTATTAGCACGCTTCGGTTTAGGAAAAGGAATTGATGAAATC
>CAYTIZ010000376.1:0-2183 GCA_964437885.1 uncultured Enterobacteriaceae bacterium | reverse complement strand
TGAATACTGTGATTAACATCAATTAACCCTTCCATTGGCGCATGATAAAACATGGTGCCGTGATCAAAACGCGAGCCGTTGCTATAGGTATCGGTATGCGCATCGAAGTGAACTAATGCCATTTTGCCATGAATTTTTGCATGTGCGCGCAATAGTGGTAACGTTACGAAATGATCGCCACCCAAGCCTAATAATGTTTTACCTTGGCGAAGTATTTGCTCTGCCGCCATTTCTAATTGCGCGGTAAAATATTCCGGGTCACCTACCGGATAAGTAAAGTCGCCAGCATCCGCCACGGTTAAGCGCTCAAACAATGGAAATGTCCATGGATATTTTGTATCTTCCCATGCTAAATGTACCGATGCTCTGCGAATAGCATCAGGCCCTAAGCGGGCACCAGGGCGCCCTGAAGTGGCTAAATCAAACGGTAGACCCAATACCACTACATCGGCTTCAATCGCGTTAATGTTTTGTACCATAGGACGACGTAAAAACGTCATCCCATTTGAGTACAATGAGTGGTCAACACAACCAAACAAGCTAGACATTGCTTATAACTCTTCTAAATAAGTGTAGCCATCAAGGCCGCTTTGCAACTCGTCTAAAACGCTTTGCTGTTCATCTGCTGCAATTTTTGCGCTGACTAACTGCGCATATGACTGCTGAAAACCTTCAACATCTAAATGCACATAACGCATCATGTCAGCCACAGTATCACCATGATTAATCTCTGTAATGCTAGCAATACCTTGCTCATCCATATTGACAATAGCACTGTGCGTATCACCAAATAAGTTATGCATATCGCCTAAAATCTCTTGATAGGCACCTACTAAGAAAAAACCCATTAAATAAGGTTTATCTGCTGTAAACTCTGGTACTGGCAACGTACTTTCAATACCTTGACCATCAACATAATGCTCTAATGCGCCATCTGAATCACAGGTGATATCTAGTAACACAGCCCGTTTTTGTGGAGCTTGCGTTAAACCACTTAAAGGCAACACCGGAAACACTTGGTCAATACCCCACGCGTCTGGCAATGACTGAAACAATGAGAAATTGACAAAAAACTTATCGGCTAAACGCGCATTCAGATCATCAATAATCGGTCGATGAAAACGATTTTTGTTATCCATTAATTTATTAAGCTCATAACACACACGCAAATTAATTTGCTCGGCCCATGCGCGCTGAGTTAAATCTAATAATCCCATCGCAAATTGGCTATGCGCTTCGGCTAAATCACCTTGGCTGTCGTGAAAAATTTCAATTAATGCACGGTCATCAGTAAGTACATGCAATTGTTGCCATGAAATCCACATATTTTTAAGTAATTGCGGCGCATCATCTGCTGGCGCTTCTATTTCTTCCGGTGTATACGTTTCGGTGCCAATTACATTAGAAATCAGCACCGCGTGGTGCGCCGTTAATGCTCTTCCCGACTCTGAAATAATGGTAGGAAAAGGCTGTTCATACTGCTTACAAATATCACCTATGGTGTACACAATATTATTTGCGTATTCGGCTAAACTATAGTTCATTGAGTTGTGTGATTGACTGCGCGTGCCGTCGTAATCAACCGCTAAACCGCCCCCTACATCAAGGCACTCTATGTGTGCACCCAACTTACGTAATTCACAATAAAAACGAGCAGCTTCACTTACACCTAAGCGTACATCACGAATGTTGGCCATTTGCGACCCTAAGTGAAAATGCACAAGCTGTACTAAATCAAGCTGATCAGTTTCTTTTAAACGGTTTACTACATACAGCACTTGTGAAGCAGACAACCCAAACTTCGATTTTTCACCGCCACTGGCCTGCCATTTACCCTTGCCTTGCGAGGCTAAACGCACACGAATACCAATGCGTGGTTTTACATTCAGCTCTTTAGCTTGGCTAAGCACCATGTCCAGCTCAGACAATTTCTCAAGTACGATATACACTTTATGGCCCAGCTTTTCGCCAATCAGCGCTAAGCGCACATATTCTTTATCTTTGTAGCCATTACACACAATCACCGCACTGGTTTTTTCAGCCAATGCTAATACGGTTAATAACTCTGGCTTGCTGCCTGCTTCTAAACCTAGCTGTTTTTTTTCTACTTGTGCTTGGCTGGCAACAATTTCTTCAACGACTTCGCGTTGTTGATTTACTTTAATTGGATAAACTAATAAATA
>CAYTIZ010000375.1:0-2186 GCA_964437885.1 uncultured Enterobacteriaceae bacterium | reverse complement strand
AAAAACAGGACTTGAGTTGCGAGATAATGCAACTAGTTGTATCGATATATCAGATGGTTTATTAGCCGACCTTGGTCATATTCTTAAGGCGAGTAATGTTGGTGCGGAAATAAAATTAGCTGAAATTCCCTATTCAGATAGTTTGAAAAAACTCGATGAAGAAATCGCTATTGAATTAGCCTTAACCGGTGGTGATGATTACGAATTATGTTTTACAATACCAAGCAGTATTCCTGAGACGGAAATCGATGAATTAGGATCGATATGTCCAATTCATTGTATAGGCTCAATTAATAAGCAGGCATCAAAACTCAATTTAATTGATAATAATGATGAGTCTTATAAAATTAAATCTACAGCCTATCGTCATTTCAATTAGCTTCTATGTCTGAATTATAATCAGGAATACCGGAAGTTAATTCCTGATTTTTTTTATTTATTTCCTTGCGCATTTCCTTGCGCATTAGTGCAGCCTCATACAGCTTTTGTTCAAATTCATTATTAATTTCAAGTTTAGGTGCCTTGATAGATTTCCCATCTTTACCCATAGCCACCATGGTGAAATAACAGGAATTAGTATGTCGTTTTTGATTTGATTCCAGATCTTCTGCGAATACCTTGACACCAACTTCAAGAGAGCTATTACCGACATAATTAACATGTGCCCTGAATGAAACAAGTTCTCCGACTTTTATTGATTGGTTAAAGGTAACCTGGTCGAGTGATAAGGTAACAACATAACTTCTGCAATAACGGGCGGCACAGGCAAATGCTACCTGATCCAGCATTTTCAGAATGGAACCTCCATGAACATTGCCAGAAAAGTTGGCCATGTCTGGTGTCATTAGGACGGTCATATGAAGACTCTTTTCCTGCTTTTGCATAGCTACTCCAAACTAGTATTAATGTTAAAGATTAATATAGCCATCTCGAAGACGATCCTTTATTTCCGTGGGACCATATGGAACAGACTCAATAAAGGAGGGTATATCTTCCCGGACAATACCTCTGGCTGACATAGTTTGTTCACACACTTTCATGTCAATAATATCATAAGCATCAAGACGAGCTGCCAGATCGATTAATTGTCGATTGTGTTCATAATTTTGTTGTGTGAACCAATCTATATCAGGACCATGAATGACCATGACAATTTTAAGATCACCAAAATCACTAGATGGGGCTTGAGAGACTTCTTCAGCTCTTGTTAATAATGCCTGAAATTCCTCAACGCTATGGTTGCTAACATTAAATACATAGCTTTTGTTTTCAATAATAACTTTGTCGGGGGATGGTTTGTTTACCTCAACGGCTGTCTTAATTTCAGTATTAACTGAGATTGTTTTATTGTGTCCAGTGGTCTCTGTTTGTTTATCGCAAGCAGCTAAACTGAATAGGCAAGTTGATAAAAATAACAATAAAAAAAATAATTTATAGTTATTTTGTCGTTCCATATAGATCAACATAGTTCCTTGCTGGAGTGGCGTGAAATAAAGAATTAGGCGATTCTTTTTCTCATGTTAAGATAAAACAGGGAAGGCTTATCTTCGTCGTCTTCCCTTACCGCCTTTGTCGCGAACTTCTTCGAATTTTACCTTGAGTTGTTTGCCTTCATACATTTTTCCATCAAGTCCGGCAATGGCAGCTCTTGCTTCATGACCTTCCATTTCAATAAAACCGAAACCTTTGCATGATCTGGTAAAAACATCTTGAACCAAATGTATAGAACGCACTTTACCAAATTCAGTAAATAGTTCAGTGACAGAATTTTCTGTCGCGTTCTCAGGTAAACTTCCAACGAAAATTTTCTTCAATGTAATCTCTCTGGTTAGTGATGTATGAATACACCAGTGAAGCTTGACTAATCTAAAATCCTGCAATGCGTGCAGGATTTTAGAAAATAACGAACTAGTACTATTATTCTGTTGTTACCTGGCTAGCTTGAGGACCTTTAGCACCATCTTCAACCTGATAACTTACTTTCTGACCTTCAGCCAGTGAACGAAAACCGTCACTGCTGATTGCAGAAAAATGAACAAATACATCTGGGCTGCCATCATCAGGTGAGATGAAACCAAAACCTTTTGAGTCGTTAAACCATTTAACAGAACCTGTAGCCATGTAAATAACCTCTATCATTTTAATGAAAAAATCTAATTGCTAGTACTCATTCGGCAATTTACAGG
>CAYTIZ010000374.1:0-2202 GCA_964437885.1 uncultured Enterobacteriaceae bacterium | reverse complement strand
CTATAATTCATATTCTCACTTTAAAAATGCTCGAAATCAAACCACTCCTTAGCAGAATTTCTGATATGCAAGAGCGTGTTAAATCGCTAAGGGGGTATCTTTGAATACGATCAAAAATCTGAAAGATTGGTTGAAGTATTATTAGAACTTGAGCAACCGGATGTCTGGGATAATCCAGAACAGGCACAACAGCTTGGTAAAGAACGGGTTGATCTGGAGAATGTAGTCAATACCGTAGATTCATTAGAAGAATCACTGGCTGATTCAATTGATTTATTAAAGCTTGCAGCAGAAGAGGATGATGAAGAAACTGTCTCTGCTGTGTCTGATGATCTTGAGACTAATGAGCAACAGCTCGCCAAGTTGGAATTTCGTCGTATGTTCTCAGGTGAAATGGATGCCAATAATGCCTTTCTCGATATTCAATCTGGTTCTGGAGGTACTGAAGCACAGGATTGGGCGGATATGTTGTTACGTATGTACTTACGTTGGGGTGAACAACATGGTTTCAAAACAGAATTAATCGAAGTTTCTGCCGGTGAAGTTGCTGGAATAAAAAGTGCCACCATCCAGTATACGGGAGATTACGCTTTTGGCTGGTTACGTACCGAAACAGGCGTGCATCGTCTGGTGAGAAAATCGCCATTTGATTCTGGAAATCGTCGGCATACTTCATTTGCTTCTGTATTTGTCTCCCCCGAAGTTGATGACAATATTGAGATTGATATTAATTCTGCAGATTTACGTATTGATACGTATCGTGCTAGCGGTGCAGGTGGGCAACATGTCAATAAAACAGATTCGGCTGTCAGGTTGACCCATATCCCCACAGGTATTGTTGCTCAATGTCAAAATGATCGTTCTCAACACAAGAATAAAGATCAGGCAATGAAGCAATTACGGGCAAAATTGTATGAACTTGAAATGCAGAAACTGAATGCCGAAAAACAGGAAAGGGAAGACTCAAAGTCTGATATTGGCTGGGGAAGTCAAATACGATCCTATGTTCTAGATCAATCTCGAATTAAGGATTTAAGGACAGGTGTAGAAACTGGAAATACACAGGCTGTTCTGGACGGAGGTCTGGATCTCTTTATCGAGGCCAGCCTTAAAGCAGGCTTATAAGTGCACTTGCAATTGCTCGACAATATGTTCCAGACATTGTCTACTACCTACATATCCTTGTAGGCGTCCTGTATCGCCTAAAGCGCCTACGGTTGGTGCAAGTATTTCCGCCTTCCATGGCGGTCAAACGTGATAAGTGAAGGGTGAAACGTTAATTAGTGTCGTGTCATGTTTTACTTTTCACTTTTAACACTTCACACTTCACCATTTAACAATAAATTAAACGAAAATAATATTTGGACTATGTCAGACATAAACGAAAATGACCTCATTGCACAACGACGTCAACATTTACAAGAGTTACGTGAATCAAGTAATGCTTTCAGAAATGATTTTAAGCGTGACTCATTAGCGGCAGACTTACTTGGTAAGCATGGTGAAAAAACCAAGGAAGAACTTGAAGAAGAGTCAGTGAAAGTTGCTATTGCAGGACGCATGATGAGTCGGCGAATTATGGGGAAGGCATCGTTTGCTCATTTGCAGGATATGTCTGGCAAGATTCAATTATATGTCAGGCGTGATGATTTACCCGAGGGCATCTATAATGCCGGATTCAAGAAATGGGATATTGGTGACATCATTGGTGCAACAGGTACGGTGATGAAAACTAATAAGGGTGAGTTGAGTATTCATGTTGATTCAATATCATTATTAACAAAATCTTTACAGCCACTGCCTGAAAAATTCCATGGTCTGACTGATCAGGAAACGCGTTATCGTCAACGTTATGTTGACCTTATTATGAATGAAGAAACACGCAAGGTGTTCAGGATTCGATCACAGGTTATAGAGTTCATTCGTTCCTATTTAAATAAAGAAAATTATATGGAAGTAGAGACACCGATGATGCATGTCATTCCTGGAGGTGCTACTGCCCGTCCGTTTACGACACATCATAATAGTCTGGATATGGAGCTCTTTTTGCGAATTGCTCCAGAGTTATATCTAAAACGTTTGGTGGTTGGTGGTTTTGAAAAAGTATTTGAAATAAACCGTAGTTTTCGTAATGAAGGTTTATCGTCAAGACATAATCCGGAATTTACCATGCTTGAGTTTTATCAGGCGTATTCTGATTAT
>CAYTIZ010000373.1:0-2204 GCA_964437885.1 uncultured Enterobacteriaceae bacterium | reverse complement strand
TTCTGATAAGCAGGATTATCCGTCTCTTTCCAAAAAGTAATCCCTAATCCATCAACAAATTGCTGAAACTGATCTCGTTCTTCTTCTTTAACCTGAAAACCCATGAGTACACGACCGTAAGCTGCACCGTGGTTTCTGTAGTGAAACAGGCTGATGTTCCAGCGTTCACCCATTTCGGTTAAGAAATGTAATAGAGCACCGGATCGTTCTGGAAATTCAAAGCGGTATAACACTTCATTAGCTGCTTGTGGCGCATGGCCGCCAACCATGTAACGAATATGCATCTTGGCAATTACATCATTACTTAAATCAACAACGTCATAGCCTTTTTCTTTTAGCTGCTTAATTAATGCACCTTTCTCTTCCACGCCATTTTTGAGTTGCACACCGACAAAAACATTTGCATCATTATCGTCAGCATAGCGGTAATTGAACTCAGTAATTAAACGCGGGCCTAGATCGTGACATAGATGACGGAAGCTTCCGGGACGCTCAGGAATACCAATGACTAATAAACCCTCACGATTTTCACCCAGCGCAGAAAGTTCTGCGATATGTCGCAAACGATCAAAGTTCACATTGGCACCACTAAAAATAGCAACTAATTCTTTATCACTTATATTCTCTCTAGCAACGTATTGTTTTAATCCAGCGAGTGCTAATGCTCCTGCGGGTTCAGGAATCGAACGCGTATCTTCAAAGATATCTTTAACTGCGGCACAGATATCATCAATGCTGACTAATAGAATCTCATCAACTAACTCTTTTGCTATTCGATAGTTTTCTTCGCCAACTTGTATAACCGCAGCGCCATCGGCAAATATTCCTATTTGATCCAGCACAACACGTTCGTTAGCCTCGAAGGCATGATGCATACTCGGTGCTTCATCATGTTCAACACCGATAATTTTAATCTCTGGATACAATTCCTTCACATAGGCAGCGATACCCGCTATCAAACCGCCGCCACCTACTGGCACAAAAATAATATCCGGCGTAGTTGGGTGCTGTTCAAGTAATTCAACAGCTACTGTCGCCTGTCCAGCAATGACCAGTGGATGATCAAACGGCGGAATATAACACATGCACGATTCTTCAGACATCTTAAGTGCATAGTCCTTTGCCTCATCGTAAGTATTACCATGCAAGACCACTTCGGCGTTCATCCGTTTAACTGAACCCACCTTAATGTCGGGGGTGGTTTTAGGCATAACTATTACCGCTTTCATACTTAAACCCTGAGCTGCCAAAGCAACACCTTGAGCATGATTACCCGCTGAAGCAGTTATAACGCCACGTTTACATTCTTCTTTCGATAAAGACGCAATCATGTTGTATGCGCCACGCAATTTATAGGAAAAAACCGGCTGTTGATCCTCTCGTTTTAACCAGATGTTATTATTATGCCGTTGTGAAAGTTGTGGTGCGCGATCCAGAGACGTCCTTTTTGCGACGGCATAGATGCGCTGACTCGCTTCCTCAATTAATTTTTTGTATTCGTCAAACATTAGCATAAGATAACATTTAACATCGTATCTAACTATTTATTATGCGGAGCACAATATGTCACAAGATGACAAGAAAGAAGACGTTGCCAGAGCGGCAATCAACTATATCGAAGATGATAGTATTGTCGGTGTCGGCACTGGCAGCACCGTTAATTTCTTTATCGATGAACTTGCCAAAATCAAAGGGCGCATAGAGGGCGCAGTTTCAAGTTCGCTTGCCAGCGAAGAATTACTCAAACAGCATCACATCCCGATACTCTCCTTAAAAAACGTTATAGAAATCCCGGTTTACGTTGATGGGGCAGATGAAGCGACTAAACATAGGCACTTGATTAAAGGCGGCGGCGGCGCGCTAACGCGAGAAAAAATAGTTGCGGCGGTGAGTAAGCAGTTTGTTTGTATTATTGACGATAGCAAAATGGTACCTATGCTAGGCAAGTTCCCATTACCCGTTGAAGTTATACCTATGGCACAGAGCTACGTTGCCAGAGAGATAAGCAAACTTGGCGGTCAGCCGCAATTACGTCAGGGTTTCACGACCGACAATGGCAATATTATTCTCGATGTTCGCAATATGACGATTGATAACCCACTTGAGCTGGAGCAGAAACTTAACCAGATTGTCGGAGTAGTAACGAATGGGCTATTTGCACAGAGACCAGCTGATATATTGTTGATTGCCAGTGATGATGGTGT
>CAYTIZ010000372.1:0-2233 GCA_964437885.1 uncultured Enterobacteriaceae bacterium | reverse complement strand
GCATTAAACCCACCGTTGCCAAAGAGGTGAGGCCTGCATGATACAAATCACTATCATCTAGCAACTCATCTAGCGACACTGCCAATCTGCCGTGCTGAGTTAAAATATCTCTAACTGTTTGAATGATCAAAATAAACCAACCCACTTGAACCCTATTTAAAAATCTATGATATATCGAAATATATGATAACATATTTTACGTATATATTTCTGAATACACGCTCCGGCCAATATGAACATTGATCACGCCCAACGTCACACCCACGGCAACATGCATATCACTCACATAGCCTCCGGTGACCTTTGGGCCGGTGCAGAAGTTCAGTTGTATACGCTATGTAAAACACTAAACAACATGCCCGAGATCAAAGTCAGCGTTATATTACTGAACCACGGCACACTAGCAGACAAGCTCCTAGCGCAAAATATATGTGTAGAAATCCTGGATGAAACAAAACTCAGTAGTGCGCGTATCTTTACTGGCCTGATTAAGACCCTTAAGCAATTAAAACCCAATGTAGTACATACTCACCGTAATAAGGAAAATATCCTGGGCAGTATTACCGCTAAAATTGCGGGCAACATGCCATCACTACGGACAGTTCACGGCGCACCAGAACATCGGCCGAGCATCAAAAAACCTCAGCAATATTTACTTTATTGGCTAGACTGGCTCACCGCACGTTACTTGCAGGCAAAGATTATTGCCGTATCCGAAGACCTTAAAACCCAACTCACAAAAAGCTATCCCGAAAATAAAATTGAAGTTATAGAAAATGGCGTTGATATTGAGGCACTCGCTTGCCATGTAAAAAAACAAGTGCCCGATATGCCCGGCAATAAAAAATCATACAAAGTCGGTTTGGTTGGTCGCTTAGTACCTGTCAAACGGGTCGATGTTTTCATCAAGACAGCTGAGTATATAAAAACACACCACCCCGAGCTTTCGATTCAATTTCATATCTATGGCGATGGGCCGCTACTTAATGAACTCAAGCAGCTTTGCAACGAGCTAGCGGTGAACGACATCGTTCAGTTTGAAGGGCATTGTGATGATATTCATGCTCAAATAGCTTCTTTAGATGCTTTGCTTATCACCTCGGATCATGAAGGCTTGCCAATGACATTATTAGAAGCAATGGCGCTTGGTACACCAGTAATCGCACATTCTGTTGGTGGGATAACCAACGTTTGCCAAAAAGGTACAAGTTGCTGGCTAGTAAAGCAAAATACACCCGAGCTATTGTCACAAAAACTAAACGACTGCCTGAGCAACAAGGAACAAAGGCGGATTATAACCAATATGGCAATACAACAAATAAACCAGAAATACTCGTCTAAAAACAACGCGAAGTCCTATACGGCACTTTACAGCAATACCATCAAAGGAAAACAAAATGATTAACGCCATTAAATGCAGTTAAAAAACTGAAAATGCGACCACAGAACCTCCTAAGCTCCACTTAAAAACAACAAAAGGCCAGCCACACTAGGATGATAGGTATCAACAAATGAGCAACTGGGTGTTTAGAGAAAACAACCTCGATTTAATTCGGCTCCTTGCCGCCGCTCAAGTAGCCATACTTCATACAGCTGAATTCATGTTTGCTGACAAAACAGACACCCTGTTCTTTGATTTTTTAAGGCTATTTCCAGGCGCACCCATCTTCTTTATTTATCAACGAATATAAGTGAATTATATGAAGCACTACGTACACTAGTATTTATAAATAATCAAGCCCGAGCTATAAAAATTCTCAAGTTAAGCTGAAGAAAGGCGAAATAATGAAAGCCAACAAAGGCAAATCGCATTAATGCTGCAGGTTAAACGCATCTTCAGGGATCTAAAGGAATTCTATTCCTCATGCAAAGCTCAGGATTTCGCGTTCTTTATGCTTTGTGCCTATCTTATATTTTCGTACATGCGACCCCAGATGATATACCCTGCTTTGAATTTCCTGCCCTGGACCCAACTAAGTATACAGCTTGGCGTGGCCTTTTTGCTTTTCAAAGGGAACATCCGCTTCCAGTTTATTCATTTTGTAATGATTCTGTTCTTGCTGGTGATCCTCGCCTCTTCGTACCAATCGAACTACCCGGATATTTCATTTAGTAATCTAAGCTCATACTACATCTGGATAGTTGAAGTTATATTTTTCACCAGCTGCGTAAGGTCATTAAAACAATACCACTTATTGATGGTACTATTTTTCCTGATTCTATTTAAAATGTC
>CAYTIZ010000371.1:0-2250 GCA_964437885.1 uncultured Enterobacteriaceae bacterium | reverse complement strand
CAGATAATATTATTGCTGCACCTTTTGCTATTATCGGCTCAATTGGTGTGTTGGCTCAAATCCCCAACTTTCATCGTTTATTAAAAAAGATGGATATCGACTTTGAGCAAATTACTGCTGGCGATTACAAAAGAACCTTAACCTTATTTGGTGAAAATACAGATAAAGACAGAGAAAAATTCAAGGAAGAACTGGAAGACACGCATCGTCTTTTTAAAGAATTCGTCAAAGATAGTCGAGAGAAAGTCGATATCGATAAAATTGCAACGGGCGAACACTGGTACGGCAAACGTGCTATCGAACTTAATCTTGTTGACGAATTAATAACCAGTGATGATTACCTGTCTAAAGCAGCAATAGAAGCAGATATATTCGAAGTTAAATACGAACGAAAAAAACCGGTTACAGAAAAATTATTTTCATTTGGTGCGAATCTATTAGATTCAATCTATAAGCGTTAATTAAAAATAATTTAAACAGTATATTTAGAGAATTGTTTTTAATTCTTGGGCTATTTTTTTAATTCCCTCCTCAACTACGGATTCTTCCATTGAATAGGTAATGCGTATGCATTGATGCTTATGCTCCCAATCTTCTTCCAGACCAGGAAAAAAATATGATCCGGAAATAACAAGAACATTTTTTTTCTTTAAACGTTCATACAATTCATTTGATGTTATCGGCAAACCAGGCAGCCAAAGCCATAAAAATATCGCTCCTTCCGGTTTGTGAATATAATAATCAAGCCCATCAAGTTCTCTATGTAATACTTCAACGGCATGTTCTACCTTTTCCTGATAATAAGGTCTTATTAAAAGTTGTGATAAACGTAATATTTCACCACTAGTTATTAGATCCTTTGCTATCATCGCACCAAAATTAGCTATGGCCAAATTGATTACTGCATTCATATTTCTAATTAAATCAATTACTGGCTTGTCTGCAATAACAATGCCCGTACGAGTTCCTGGCAAACCTACTTTGGAAAGGCTCATACAATAAATAATATTTTTATTCCAGACAGGATTTGTCTCGGTAAAAATGATATTTGGGAATGGTTCGCCATAAGCATTATCAATGATCAATGGAATATCATGTGATTCTGCTAATGAGAGAAGCTTAGCCACTTCATCATCAGACAATACATTGCCAGTTGGATTCGTTGGCCTTGATATACACATGGCTGCTGTATTTTCTCGTACATGTAAAGCATCAAAATCAACATGATATTTAAAGAAACGATTATCCAGTTTTTCAATCAAGGGGCGGTAGGAATAAAATAAATCATCCGTTAAACCCACATCTGAGTAGCCAATATACTCTGGCGTCAGGGGTAATAATATTTGATTATGACAGCCATCCTCATCTTCACCCGCCAACATATTAAATAAAAAGAAAAATGCAGATTGACTACCAACGGTTAATGCCACATTTTCAGCTTTAAGACCCCACTGATATTGTTTATTCATCATATCTACAAGAGCATTGATAAACTCTCTATTACCCTGTGGTAATTCGTAGTTACCAACGGCATGGGAAAATAAAGACGGGTTATCAATCAAGCGATGAAGTGAATCTCGGAAATATTGTTGTACACCGGGAATATGGCTAGGGTTGCCACCGCCTAACATTAATACATCGGAGTTTCCTGACATGGCATTGCCAAGGTCATCCATAAGCTGAACAATTCCAGAGTCACGACTAAAACGCGATGCAAATTTTGAGAATTTCATATGAAAATCTAAATAAATAATCTTTTATTTTTTTGCCACAGAGTACACAGAGAAAAGCAAAAAATAATAACATCCAGATAAACCAAAGAGAGGTAGATTAACTTTATTGCTGCAACACTATTTTTTTGTTTTCTCTGTGTACTCTGTGGCTATTTTTTCGTTACGTTAAGTATTTTTTCTGATAGACAGTTAAAAACACAGCTATTTACGTTTTCTACTTTTACTCGTTGCCATTTTTTTGCCTATAAGAATCAGGCGAATCACACGTTCCGCAGCATTTGCGAGATGGGCTTTTGAATGGCCTATCGCTTCTTCCAGCGACATATCTCGCGCGCAAGCACTTTCTAAACCATCAATGCCATGTGCAAATACACCATTAGCATCATCAGTAATACCACCACCTATGGCAACAGTGGGAACACGATGTTTACCTGCCGCCTTGGCAACGCCTGAAGGTGTTTTACCAAACGCAGTTTGAAAATCGACGCGTCCTTCGCCAGTAAGAACTAAATCAGCA
>CAYTIZ010000370.1:221-2298 GCA_964437885.1 uncultured Enterobacteriaceae bacterium | reverse complement strand
CCGCTTTTGTCCGTTTGGACGGCCTGCATAAGTTCGGACACGTTTCTTCTCCCCCGAGTAAATTTTTCGACATTTCCCCATGTCGCTGTATAGTTAAAAAATTTGAATTGAACTCATAACTACCGTAAATTCCCTACAAATTAAGTAGACCACGTTATTCGATTAAAGTCAATACCCTAATCAATTAAAACTCGTTGATTTATTGCTATCGTATTGCTATCATTTTTATCTATAATAATTATCGAAATAGGTGTTTTATTAGATTTTTGTTGGCATATTAGAGATATCTAGTATACAATTTTTATATCGCTTCAATTTAATGGAACAGTTTCTGCTGGATGACAAGATAATAATGCAATTTAGTAAACATTATATTTGAAGGTTTATTCCCAATTATTGCCAAGAATAATATTAAATCGACCGATTTTGATTTTTAGATTTTTGACCGGGGGAGGGTAAGTACGCCAAATGGAAACACCTACTTTCAGAAAATTTGCCAGCCTTATTTATGAACAGAGCGGGATCACTCTGGCTGAGAATAAGGTATCGTTGTTGGAAGCGAGGCTTGGCAAGCGTATGCGTGCTTTGAGTATTGACACGCATAAGGATTATTACTCTTATCTGACGAATAAAAATGATCCTAATGAGATGGTTTTGTTTTTGGATGTTATTACTACGAATCTTACGAGTTTTTATCGTGAAAGTCAGCATTATACGTATATGGAAGAGATTTTGCGTCAGTGGCGTAATGAGGGTCAGAGCCGATTTCGTCTCTGGTGTGCCGCGGCGTCTACGGGGGAAGAGCCTTATACTTTGGCTATGACTGCTCATGAAGCCTTGGGGAATACGGGGGTGGATTTGCGTATATTGGCTACGGATATTTGTACGGATGTATTGAATAAAAGTATGGCTGGTCGCTATGACGAAAAACGTGTAGAAGGAATTCCGCCGAAGCTATTGGCAAAATATTTTGATTGCTCTAAAGATGGAGACGATACGTATTATACCGCTGGGGCGGATTTAAAAAAGTGTCTTGCTTTTAATCGTCTTAATCTTTCTGTAACGCCCTTTCCTATGAAGGGGCCGATGGATATAGTTTTCTGTCGTAATGTGATGATTTATTTTGATGATGCTATCCGGATGAAATTGGTGAATGATATATATCGTTTGCTTAAACCTGGGGGGTATCTGATGACGGGGATGTCTGAGAGCTTGAATAGTTTAAACACACCTTTCAAATTGATTCAGCCGTCGGTTTATCAGAAGGTATCGACTTGATGTTGGGGTAGTAAGAAGTATGCGGTGGGCTGCAAGCTGCAGCAGCATTAATTGAGGAAGGAATTTTCATTATGGCAGAGTCCAATGCGGTCTCATTCAGTTTGTCTGCAGTACCGGGTATTGCTCGACCTATACGGGTATTGGTGGTTGATGATTCGGCTATTGTACGGCAAATCCTGGAAAAGGAACTGAATAAGGATCCTATGATTGAAGTAGTTGGAACGGCTATTGATCCGTATGCCGCTCGGAACAAGATTGCTTCGCTGCATCCTGATGTGTTGACGTTGGATATTGAGATGCCGCGAATGGATGGTATTACGTTTCTGAATAAGCTGATGGCCAGCCGCCCTATGCCGGTGGTCGTTCTTTCTTCTTTGGCAACGAGTGGTGGTGAAGTGGCTCTGGAGGCGTTGGATGCTGGCGCTGTCGAGGTGCTTTGCAAGCCAGGGGCTGCTTATTCGGTGGGGGATATGGCGGTTGAGTTGATCGATAAGGTTAAGTCTGCGGTACAGGCAAAAATGCCGAAAAAGGATGGGGCCGCTCCAGCCAGGCCTGTAGTGCGAAAACGTTTGTCTTTATCACAATCGACTAATAAAATTATTGCTATTGGTGAAGAAGCTCTAACAATGCACGGAAAAACACATGAAAATATTAAAACTATTAGACCTTTAAAAGATGGCGTAATAGCAGATTTTGATGCATCTGAACTGATGATTAGCGCTCTTATTAAGAGTATCCCAACTCTTAAAAAAAGATGGTTTGCTCCTTCTTTAAGAATGGTTATTTGTATCCCCTCAGG
>CAYTIZ010000370.1:0-207 GCA_964437885.1 uncultured Enterobacteriaceae bacterium | reverse complement strand
AAAAGAATCTGCTGAAAGGGTTAATGGGAAAGAGGTTTATCTAATCCATGAACCGATGGCTGCAGCTATAGGTATAGGTGTTGATATTGTTAAACCAAAAGGGAATATGGTTGTTGATATTGGTGGAGGAACAACTGAAATAGCTGTGATTTGTCTTTCTGGTATTGTTTGTGAGAGATCAATAAAAGTTGCAGGCGATGTCCTAAC
>CAYTIZ010000369.1:0-2300 GCA_964437885.1 uncultured Enterobacteriaceae bacterium | reverse complement strand
ATGGATAAACAATCAAAAATATATATTGCCGGTCATGCTGGGCTTGTAGGCTCGGCCATCGTTCGAAGACTGGAGCAAGATGGTTATTCCAATTTATTGACGGTAACAAGTTCTGCTCTGGATTTAATTTCTCAAGCTAGTGTTAATAATTTTTTTCAGCAAGAAAAACCGGAATACGTTTTTCTTGCGGCAGCTAAAGTGGGTGGAATTCATGCGAATAAGTCTTACCCTGCCGAGTTTATTTATAGCAATATTCAGATCCAGACAAATATCATTCATGCGTCATGGGAAAATAAAGTAAGCAAATTACTCTTTCTAGGTTCCTCCTGTATTTACCCAAAATTTGCGCCGCAACCGATGAAGGAAGAATATTTATTAAGCGGAGAATTAGAGCCAACGAATGAATGGTATGCGATTGCAAAGATTGCCGGTATCAAGATGTGTCAGGCTTATCGCAAGCAATACGGACTTAATGCGATTTCACTGATGCCAACGAACCTTTATGGTCCTGGTGATAATTTTGATTTAGAAAATTCACATGTCTTGCCCGCCTTGATTCGAAAATTTCATGAAGCAAAAATTGAAGGAAAGGAATCCGTTGTTATTTGGGGCAGCGGTTTACGGAAGCGGGAATTGTTGCATGTCGATGATCTTGCTGAAGCTTGCGTGTTTTTAATGAATCATTATGACGATGATACTATTGTGAATGTCGGTGCAGGTAAAGATCTCTCGATTAAAGAATTAGCAGAATTGATAAAAGACATTGTTGGATTTGAAGGTGTGTTGGAATTTGACTCAAGTAAACCGGATGGCACACTACGAAAATTACTGGATGTGAGTAAATTATCTGACCTAGGTTGGAATGCAAAGATCTTATTAGAAGACGGACTTCGGTCAACGTATCAGTGGTATATTCAGAATAGCGAGTAGATTTTTATTAGAGAAATTAAATTGATTGTTTGAAAGAAAAGGGTTTCTAGATGAAGCCCTTTTTTGATCCAGCTCATATAAAAATGACTGGTAATTGTGGATATATTGTAATCCCCTGGCAGTGCCTCTTATTATTTCGGATGAAAAAATTATTCATTACGAGCACGTAAAAACTATTTGGTAATGTCACCTCTTCCTTTTTATGCTAAAGTATTAATAGGTAATACTTAGTGATATAAAGAGGGTTTAACTATGGCTATATCGGTCAAACTTGATGATGAGTTAAAAGATCGTATCCAACACCTTGCTGAGGTGAGGCATCGTTCAGCTCATTGGATTATGCGCGAAGCTATTCGTGATTATGTTGAGCGCGAAGAAGCTAGAGAGAGTTTCAAACAGGAAGCTCTGGCATCCTGGACTGTCTATCAAGAAACAGGAAAACACCTGACTGGACAGGAAGTGCGTGACTGGTTACTTACTTGGGGCACTGATAAAGAAATGGTGCTTCCCGATTGCCACGAATAATTATCAGTGAAGGTGCAGCGCAGGGATTGGAGCGTTGCAGGCGCTTCTTAGCAGAGAAGAACCCTATGGCAGCCAAGCGTGCAGGTCAAGCCATTGAAAGATATTTCATGCTTTTGGAAGAAAATCCGAATATAGGTAGGCCGTTTGAGGATATTCCTGACTTGCGTGAATTAGTAATCGGCTTCGGAGACTCTGGTTATGTGACTCTTTATCGCTACGAATCGGATACCAATATAGTGGTTGTACTTGCATTCCGACACCAAAAAGACGCTGGATATTTAAAAAGTGAGAATAAGTGGTAATAAGTAGGGTTTGTTATGCTCTGCTGACACCGGCTAACTAACAGGTGACCCACTTATTTCATGTGATCCAAGAGCAATTAACAAGCGACTTTCCTCCAGCCACTCGTATGCCAATAAATATTGCTGATTTACACAATCAAATTTGTAGACATACACTTCGCTCTGCTCTCTTTTTTTAACTTCCCCTACTTTTGGCGATTCGATGATGGTACTGATAGCACCATCAACTGCGACACGTTGATTCAAATGTAGTTTGCGATAAGCTCGCCGAAAGGTCGGCTTTTGCTCAATCTGCACCTTAACAACTATTCAAAATTAAATGGTTCAGACTCTTCCGCGCGCGCGATCAACACATCACTCAATGGGAAGATCAGGATTGTCTAAAGCAGCGCGACCAATTCGTGCCCAGAACTCAATCTGAGAGGGAATGGTTCGAAATTCAGCCTTGGCGCGCACCTTGGCCTCCTGATAAAGAGAATCCTCAATTCTAATAGACGTACTCATTTTCTACTCCTGATGCAATTTACTACATTTGTAGTAAAT
>CAYTIZ010000368.1:0-2301 GCA_964437885.1 uncultured Enterobacteriaceae bacterium | reverse complement strand
TTTCTATGATCGCGCTTCTCAGCTTCTTCTAATCGATGTAAATAAGCCTTGAGTGCCTTTTTATCTGGCCAGGCAGTCCCATAAATGCGCTGAAGCATTTCATTATTCGAATCGCCGCGCCAATAAGCACCAGCCAATTTCATCAATTTGAAAAATTTAATTTTTCCCGTGCTTGGCACATGGGGGCCACGGCACAAATCTGTAAATTCACCTTGAGTGTAAAGTGAAAGATCCTCATTTTGCGGAATCGATTCAATTATTTGCGCTTTATATTCCTCGCCCATATCGCGAAAGAATTGTGTCGCCTCATCTCTGCTTTTTACTGTACGAGTGACTTCAAAATCAGCTTTAGCCAATTCCTTCATCTTTTTTTCAATCTGAAGTAAATCATCCGGTGTAAAACCCGGCTCGCAGGCATAATCATAGAAAAAACCATCTTCGATAACAGGGCCAATTGTCACTTGCGCTTCGGGATATAGTTCTTTAACTGCTTGCGCCATGAGATGCGCACATGAATGACGAATTATCTCCAGGCCTTCCGCATCACGATCAGTAATAATTCTTAAATTACTATTATTTTCAATAAGATGGGATGCATCAACAAGCTTATCATCAACCATTCCAGCAAGTGTTGCTTTGGCTAATCCGGGACCGATATCTTCAGAGACCTGCATAACGGTCACTGCTTGTTCAAATTCGCGCTGACTATTGTCAGGCAATGTAATGGTAGGCATTTCTGCTCCTTGTCGAGACTATTCAATCAGTCTCATTATCAGTGGTGACCCCCACAACAGGTCACGTGTTTAAAGGATATTTAAAAAAAACACAGGCATCATTGTCGATGCCTGTATTGTATGTCGTTTGGTAGGCACGATTGGACTCGAACCAACGACCTCATCCATGTCAAGGATGCGCTCTAACCAAAGCTGAGCTACGCGCCTAAAGGCGGCATAGGATACAGAAACTTATAAGCGTTACAAGCCCCATAATCAGTATAATTTAGGCTATTTTTGTATCCTCTAATCCCAGAACTTGATCCTGTATCAAACGAATTTCATCACGTAGCCTTGCCGCTGATTCAAAATCCAGATCACGCGCATATTGATACATTTGTTCTTCCATGTTTTTTACTTTTTTCGCCAACATGCTCGGTGACAATGCTTCATAACTCGCCCTGTCTTCTGCTATTTTTTTGTACGCTTTGCTGATCGTTTGTTTATCGGTATAAGCACCTTCCATAATATCGGTAATCGCTTTTATTATGCCTTTAGGGACAATGCCATGTTCTTTATTGAACTCTAATTGTTTCTGTCGGCGACGTACTGTTTCATCAATCGCGTACTTCATCGAATTAGTAATCTTATCGCCATATAAAATTGCTTTGCCGTTCAAGTTTCTGGCAGCACGACCGACAGTTTGGATTAACGTCGTTCCCGATCTTAAAAAACCTTCTTTATCAGCATCTAATATCGCAACTAGCGAAACTTCGGGCAGATCCAGACCTTCCCGTAACAAATTGATACCAACCAACACATCGAACTCGCCTTTACGTAGATCACGAATAATTTCAACACGTTCAACGGTATCAATATCAGAATGTAAATAACGCACTCGAACGCCATGCTCTGCGAGGTAATCTGTTAAATCTTCAGACATTCTTTTCGTCAGAGTTGTAATAAGTACTCTTTCGTCAACTGCAACACGTTTATTAATTTCTGATAAGACATCATCTACTTGCGTCGTTACCGGACGTACTTCGATCTCAGGATCAAGCAAACCTGTGGGTCTAACAACCTGCTCTACAACCTGATCTGAATGCTCATCTTCGTACTTGCCCGGTGTCGCCGAGGTAAAAATAATTTGTGATGCCAATTTTTCAAATTCTTCAAATCGTAAAGGACGATTATCCAGTGCTGATGGGAGTCTAAAACCATATTCAACCAGGTTTTGCTTACGTGAACGATCGCCACGATACATACCGCCTAATTGAGGAACGGTGACATGACTTTCATCGATAATCACTAAGGCATCATCGGGTAAGTAATCCAGTAAGGTGGGTGGCGGTTCACCGGCCGCACGACCTGAAAGATAGCGAGAATAATTTTCAATGCCTGAGCAATAGCCAATCTCATTAATCATTTCAATATCAAAGCGCGTTCTTTGTTCTATTCGTTGCGCTTCAACTAATTTGTTTAACGACTCAAGCTGTTCTATACGTTCTTTTAATTCAACTTTAATTAATTCAACCGCATCCAGCAGGATTTGTCGTCCTGTGACGTAATGCGACTTGGGATGAATAGT